>CAYVKQ010000479.1:0-2349 GCA_964451945.1 uncultured Lentisphaerales bacterium | reverse complement strand
GTACTGCCGGTAGAGGTGCAGGAAGTCGTAGCCCTGCAGGATCTGGTAGCAGAACTCGGTGAACGACATGCCGTCCTGCGAGTCGAGGCGCTTCCTGACAGACTCCTTGGCCATCATCTGGTTGACGCGGAAGTAGCGGCCGACGTCGCGCAGGAACGAAATGAACGAAAAGGCCTTGTGCCAGTCGTAGTTGTTGACCAGGACCGCCGGGTTCGGGCCGCCGCCGAAGTCAATGAATCGCGACAGGTTCTCCTGGATCCCCTCCAGGTTGAACCGCACCTGCTCCTCGGTGAGCAGGTTGCGCTCGGCCGACTTGCCCGAGGGGTCGCCGATCAGACCGGTGGCGCCGCCGACCAGCACGATCACGCGGTGCCCGGCGCGCTGGAAATGCGACAGCGCCATGATGGTCACGAAATTCCCCGCCTGCAGGCTGTCGCACGACGGGTCGAACCCGGCGTAGACGGTCATCGGCTTGTCCAGCTCCGCCGCCAGCTCCGGCGCGGTCATGTCCTCGAACAACAGCCGGCTCTTCAAGGTGTCCAGTACGTTCGCCATCTCCGTGCACGCTCCCGCCGGTCACACGCCGGCCACCGTTTTCAGCCATGCCGCCTCGTCCAGCGGGTGCCCCTGCGGCACCACCAGCGACAGGGTCATCCGCGCCGGGTCGAAGACCGTTTCGGCGGCCGCCCGCACCTCTTCGGCCGTGGCGGCGCGGATCTGGTCGATGAACTCGGCCGGATCGAGCAGGCGGCCGTACTGCGCCAGCGACTCCCCCACCCACGACAATCGTCCACCGGTTCCCTCCAGTCCCAGGCGGAACGAGCCCAGCAGGTAGTCCTTGGTCCGCCGCAGCTCGGCCGCGCTCGCGGGACACCGCCGCACCCGCTCCAGTTCGCGCGCGATCAACCGCAGCGCCCGGTCCGCGCGCGCAGTGTCGAGGCCGGCGGCGATCATCAGCATGCCGGTGTCGTCGAACAGTTGGTAGCTCGAGTGGACCGAATAGGCGAGACCGTGCTTCTCGCGCACCACCTGGAAGAGGCGCGAGCTCATGTTCTCGCCCAGCAGCGAGTTGAGGATCCGCAGGGCGAAGCGGCGCGGGTCGTGGCGGTCGAACGGGGTGCGGAACCCCAGCGCCGCGTGCACCTGCTCGATGTCGCGCCGCGTCAGCCGGAGCGCCTCCTGGCGCGTGGCGGCGGTCACCGGACGGCAGCGGACCGCCCGCCCGTTGGCCATGCCGCCCAACCGTTTGGCCACGCGCGCGACGCAGGCGTCGTGCCCGACCCGGCCGGCAAAGACGACCACCGTCCGCCCGGGCTGGTAGCGGTCGCGGCGGAAGGCGTCGAGGACGTCGCGCGAAAGGTTCGCCAGCGAGCGCTCGCTGCCGACCAGCGGCATGCCGACGGGGTGCCCCGCCCAGACTGCTTCGGCGAGCTGCTCCTGCACCACCGCCTGCGGCTGGTCGCGGTACATCTTGAGTTCTTCGAGGATCACCGCGCGCTCCTTGTCGACATCCCCGGCGTCGAGCTTGGCGTTGAGGTACATGTCGGCCAGGACATCGAAGGCCTCGGCCTGGTGTTCGTGCGGCAGCCGCGCGTAGTAGCAGGTGCTGTCCTCCTGCGTGTAGGCGTTGAGGTAGCCGCCGCGCCCTTCGACCGCCTGCGAGATCGCCTTGGCACTCCGCTCGGAAGTCCCCTTGAACAGCAGATGCTCGATGAAATGGCTCGCGCCCGACGTTTGGGCCGTCTCGTAGCGTCCGCCGACCCGCACCCAGAACCCGACGCCCGCGCTCTCCGCGTCGGGTTGCGGCGCCGTCGCCACGGTCAGCCCGTTTTCCAGCCGCGTCACTCGCACATGGTCCAACATGTTCTTCCCCGATCCCTCACCGACGCGCACGGCGCGCGCCGCCGCACTGCGCCACCCGGTCAAAAAAATGAAGTAATAGTGTATCAGAGAAGAGTGCGGACAGAAAGCGCGCATTTCCGGCCATGGCAATTCAGGAGGCGCTTGCAGAACCCCTGCAAGTGCCAGAAGTCAGGGTTCAGGATGCCAAGGTTCAGGCTGAAAACATCGCCTGAGCCCCGAACCCTGAACCCCTCGCTTGCACAAACCGGAGGTTTTGCAGGCGCCCCGTGGAGTTCAGCGCGCCGCGGCCAGCATGGCGGCGAGGGTGGTTTTGCCGGCGTAGAGCGCCTTGCCCACGATCGCGCCGTAGAGGTTGGCATGTCCCAGCGCGCGCAGCGCCGCGACATGTTCCGGCGCGCTGACCCCTCCCGACGCGATGATGCGGCAGCGCGGCACGGTAGCGCAGAGCTGGTCGATCTGCTTCAGGTTGGGGCCGCCGAGCATGCC
>CAYVKQ010000478.1:0-2367 GCA_964451945.1 uncultured Lentisphaerales bacterium | reverse complement strand
CATCTGGTGGGAGGATATGGACGGCGAGCCGCCTGCGCACGCGATCGACTGGAAGGGGAATGAATGGACGCCCGGCCTGCGCGACAAGGACGGCAAGCCGGTCAAGGCCGCCCATCCCAACGCCCGCTTCACGGCGCCGGCGGCTCAGTGCCCGGTGATCGCCGCCGACTGGGAGGCCCCCGAAGGCGTGCCGATCGACGCGTTCCTCTTTGGTGGGCGCCGTCCCAGCACCATTCCGCTGGTGAACGAGGCGTTCGACTGGGCACACGGCGTCTTCATGGGTTCGGCCGCCGGGTCGGAGACGACCGCGGCCAACCTCGGTGCCGTCGGTGTGGTGCGGCGCGACCCCATGGCGATGCTGCCGTTCTGCGGCTACAACATGGGCGACTACTTCACCCATTGGCTGAGCATGGGGCTGCGCACCGATCCGAAGAAGCTGCCGAAGGTCTTCTTTGTGAACTGGTTCCGGAAGACCGCCGACGGCAAGTGGCTGTGGCCCGGCTTCGGCGAGAACAGCCGCGTGCTGAAGTGGATCTGCCAGCGGATCGAAGGCAAGGCCAAGTTCCGCGAGACGCCGATCGGCATCATGCCGACCGAAGAGGCCATCGACCTCAAGGGGTGCAAGGTCTCCAAAGCCGAGATGAAGGAGCTGCTCTCCGTCGACGTCACCGGCTGGAAGACGGAGTTGGAAGGGGTGGCCGCATCCTGGGAGCAATTCGGCTCGCGCATTCCGCATGCGCTGAAGGAAGAACTGCACGCGCTGAAGACGCGCCTCGACGCCGCGGCGAAGGCGAAAAAGCCCGCCAGGCGGGCGGCCTGCAAAAAAGGGTGCTGCTGCAAGTAGGCGGCATCGCACAACGCAACCAGCAAGACGCCCGGCCCCGGCCGGGCGTTTTGCTTTGCCTCACTTGCCGATGCGGCAGATGGCGCAGTGGCGGCAGTCGAGCTGCAGCGGTTCCGGGGCGGGTTTGCCGGCCGCGCGGGCGGTCCGCGCCTGCAGGTGGTTGAGGAGCGCCAGGATGCAGCCGAGGGTGATGAAGCCGCCGGCCGGGAGAATGGCCAGGGTCAGCGTGGCGGGCTGCACCCGGAAGGCGAGATCGCCCCAGACGGTCAGGGTTCCGGCGCCGATGATCTCGCGTACCGAGGCGATCACCGACAGGGCCAGCGTGAAGCCGATGCCCATGCCGATCCCGTCCGCCACGCTGACCAGCACCGGGTTCTTCGCGGCGAAGGCCTCGGCGCGGCCGAGGATGATGCAGTTGACCACGATCAGGGGGATGAAAATCCCCAGGCTGGCCGCCAGCGCCGGCGTGAACGCCTGCATCAGGAGGTCAATCACGGTGACAAACGTGGCGATCACCACGACATAGCAGGGAATCCGGATCGATGCCGGGATGAGGTTGCGCAGCGATGAGATCACGAAATTCGATCCGACCAGCACGAAGGTGGCCGCCACCCCCATGCCCAGCCCGTTCTCCAGCGAGGAGGTGGTCGCCAGCGTCGGGCACATCCCCAGCACCAGCCGGAACGTCGGGTTCTCCTTCACGATCCCCCGCGTCAGTTCCTTCAGAAATCGCATAGCCGTTCTCCTGCTCCGCGTCAATGGTCGTCCGAATCATCGGACATTTGCGCGTTGAACGCAAGCGCGATGATGATGAACGGGCACTCGACGAAGCGAGCCTCGTGCCGTATCCTAGAGAGTAACAACGCACGCTTCAGCATTCGCGCAGAACGATCGAACCCACGGTCATGCGGAGCAAGGACTGATTGACGTCCACGCGCGGCCTCCACGGGGAAGGATCGGCCTCGCGTGGACACAGACCATGAAACGGAAAATCAAAATCGCCCAGATCGGCATCGGGCACAATCACGCGTCGGAGAAGATGCGCACCGTGCGCGCCTTTCCGGAAATATTCGAGGTTGTCGGCATCTGCGAACCCGATCCGGCGTGGCGCGCGTCGCGGGGCAATCTCGATGTCTACCAGGGGCTCCCGTGGCTCGACGAGGAGGCCCTGCTCGGTACCCCCGGGCTGGATGCCGTCCTAGTGGAGACCGATGTCTGGAACCTGACGCCCGCCGCGCGGCGCTGCATCGACCGCGGCCTGCACGTCCACATGGACAAGCCGGCGGGGGAGGATCTGGCGGAATTCACGGCGCTGCTGGAACAGGCACGGGCGCGGAGACTGGTGCTTCAGCTCGCCTACATGTACCGCTACAATCCGGCGGTTGTCTACGCGCGGGAACAGATCCGGCGCGGTGCGCTGGGCGAGCTCTTCGCGGTCGATGCCGTCATGAGCACCGAGCATCCGCGGGAGTACCGCGAGTGGCTCCGGCATTTCAAGGGGGGCGCGATGTACATCTTCGGCT
>CAYVKQ010000477.1:0-2375 GCA_964451945.1 uncultured Lentisphaerales bacterium | reverse complement strand
GCTGCTTTACGGGCCGGGCGGGATCGGCAAGACGACGCTGGCGGCGGCGCTGCCGGGGCCGGTCACGTTCTTCGACCTGGACGAGTCGCTCGGGCGGCTCGGGCTGGACGCGCAAACGGTGGAGGCGGCCGCGTGGGCCGACCTGCGGGCGGCCTATCCCGGCGGGCGGCACGCGGTCGTCGGGATCGAGGGCGACGTGGTCTTCGACGGCGGCGGGCTGGCCGTGGGGATGGTGCCCTCGACCTTCTACGAGCTGCACGTGATCCACGCCGGCGTCTCGGGCGCGGTGCGCTACGAAAACGGGGCGCCGGTCACCTGGGGGCACCTCTTCCTGGAGCGGGCCGACGTGCGCGCGGTGGTCTGCACCAACGGCTGGAGCGGCGTGACGGTCTACGCGCACAACTGGGGCGGCGGGCACACGGGCGGCGGCCACCCCGGTTCGGGGCTCGGTCCGCTGGTCGGGAGCGTGCTCCCCTACAACCTGCAGAACGTGATGATCTCGGGCGGGATGCGGCTGGAGTCCCCCTGGGGCGGGACGTGCCTGTGGCACAACGTCAGCTTCGAGGCGGGCGACTATAACGTGACGAACGCGGCCATGGGCGTGCGCCTCGACGCGTCCTCCTACAACGCCTGGCTTGGCGTGACCGACGCGGCGAACCGGGGCTTGTGGCGTCTCGGCGCGGGCGGGCGGATGATCCTGACCGACGCCCCGGCGCCGCAGATCGCGGGCACGGACGCGCCGACGCTGGCGCTGCCGCGCTGGGTCGGTGACGAACTGGTGGTCACGGGCGCGGTCAAGAAGGTTTACAAGGCGTTCGGGGAGGGGACGAACGACTGGGTGCTGCTGGGGCCGTAAGGGGGGGGGCGCTATAGGTCATGATGCCGAGCTTGCGAGGCTATCACGCACCCATTTGTTCGGTGACAATTGCCTCAACTGCACTTGCCATGTCGGCCTTGTCATGCTCCAGAAGGTACTCCTTCAGGCTCTGGCCGTCAGCATCCCACTGAACAGGATCAGCTCCGTTGGCGATAAGCCAACGGAACAGCTCAGTGTAACCAAGCAAAGCCACCTCAAAGACCACAGGTGTTCCGAACTCATTTCTGCTGTTCAGATCGGCGCCGTGCCCAGACAGCCACTTGACCGCGTCGAGATCATCCTCCACGGCCAGCCAATGCAGGACAGTCTCACCAATGCCGTTCTTCCGGCCAATCATGTCAGGCGCACCCGCCAGCAGGAACTCCGCGCGTGTGAAGTCATGCCCGGCCACAGCATCTCGAAATGCGCGCCACTCTGGTGTCGTGTCCGTCATTGTCTCTCACCGGTGGCGTTCACGATTGCCGAGCCTGCAAGGCATATCCTGCGACGACGTGTTAGGCCATTTCCCATCTCATTTCCCCGGTACTAAGACAATGACGCCGTCCCGTACCTTCACCATGAAATGTCCGCCATACGTCCGCATTCCGATTTCGGGTATGTCCTCAAAGAAGACGACGATCTCCCCGTGCGCGCCCCTTGCAGCCTCCACACGAAAACGTTCGTACCCTCCGCCTTCCATGGTCGCTGCCCAGGTAACGGCAAGCGCCACAGCTCTTTCTAACGCCATTCCATCCGGGTCAACCGGCCGTTGCGATGCCGCATTCCCCTCAACTCGGATGATTTCATCTTGTATTAGGACCTTTGCGACTGATTCGCCAGACGCGAGGCTATTCTCATCGCTGCAGACCATTACCTCATTCTCGCCGTTGGTATTGAAGGAGCAATTGACATAGGCTGGCCGTGCAAACACGCCCGCGCCCAGAAGAACATTGGCGACTATCGCAGCGGCCGACAAGGGACG
This sequence comes from uncultured Lentisphaerales bacterium, assembly GCA_964451945.1. GTDB lineage: Bacteria > Verrucomicrobiota > Kiritimatiellia > RFP12 > JAAYNR01 > JAAYNR01. Next base: position 537 of record CAYVKQ010000477.1, on the reverse strand, counting down.
CAACTGCCCGGTGCCTGCAGTGTCGGTCATCGTGGTGGCAACGGTCGGCTTGTTGCCACTCACCAGACCAGTGCAGGAGCAGACAAACGAAAGAGCTGTCAACAAGATCGCCGTGCGTACGATCCCAAGAGTGCGCCATGCATTCATGACCATGCCCCCGCTGTTCGGCTAGGTTGAACACGTCACGGGTGAGCGTACGCTCCACCCGCCTCTTGATTTCCTTTTGATCCGATCAGTGATGAAACCAATGGTGAGGCCAAGCAGCGTCCCAAGAATAGGCAGGGGAATTCCGAAATAGACTGAAGGCAGCATAATGACAGCCCAGAACCCTGTTCCATCGTGCGCAATCATGTCGTACTGAATGGCCAAGTGAAGGGATGGAAAGAGCAGATAGAGCAGTGATCCGACGCACATTCCCATCATCGCGCCGTTCCGCTTCCGGCTATCTGAGCGCGAGGCCATTGCCATCATGGCGAGAACCGATAGTATCGCAGGAATGATGATCGGCGGCAGAGTGATAAGTAGATCCCTCTGCGC
>CAYVKQ010000476.1:0-2387 GCA_964451945.1 uncultured Lentisphaerales bacterium | reverse complement strand
GGGCGAGATTCTCTTCGCGGGCTCCGGCGCGTCGGAAATCCGCGGCACGAACCACTTCATGAATTTTGCCTGCGCGACGCCCGGCAAGACGCTTTCTTTCGGCACCGGCGATACACTCATGCGTGTGGACGGCGACTTCACGATTGCGGGCGCGAAGGAAAACCGCATCACGCTGTGTTCGCTTCAAGAGGGCACGCCGTGGTATCTGCAGATTGTCGGCGGAGCGGACGTCCAGGGAGCCGCGGTCGGAGATTCCGATGCCTCGGTCGGCAAGGCCATCACCGCGTTTTCTTCCGTGGGGCTCAACGCAAACAACAAGAACTGGTCCTTCGCTTCAGACGTCACGCCGGGCGAGACGATCGTCTGGACCGCCATGGGCGGCGCCGGCGACTGGACGGACATCAACAACTGGAGCCGCGCGCGCGTCCCCGTCGGCACGGACGTCATCGAGATTCCCGCCGACTGCGGACACTACCCGACTCTTGCCGTGGCCTTCACGGCGAATTCGATTTCCATCGCCGCGGGCGCGGCACTCGGCCTCGGTGGGTTCGACCTCGCCGTCACGAATGCCCTCGTCTGCGCGGGCACGCTCGCCGCGCACGGCACGGAGACGATCGCGCTCGGCGGCGACGCGTCCTTCGCCGGCGCGGTGTTGGCGACGCCACCCGCGCTGCTGCTCCTGTCGGGCGAAACGGCCCAGACGGTCGATCTCGGCGGGCTTTCCTTCACGACGGTGACGCTCGCCAATGCGGGACCGGGCGCGACGCTCGCCGGCGGGTTCACGGCAAAGAAACTCCTCTGCACGACGACGGCGGCGCGCACCTATGCCTTCGAGGCGGACAGGACGGTCGTCGTCACCGAAGACCTCATCCTGAACGGTGTGTCTGGAGACGCGGCGTTGCTGACGCTCGCGAGCACGACGCCCGGTTCGGCGTGGCGGCTCGACATGCGGCGTTTCGCGCGCGTCTCGGGCGTTGTCGTCTCCGACTCGGACGCATCCGCGGGCAAGTGCATCTTCCCGGAAATGCCGTCCTCCGGAACGGCCTCGCCCAACTGGGTGTTCGGGATGCCGACGGCGACGTGGACGGGCGCGGCGGACACGTGGTTCACGAACGCGAACAACTGGTCGTCCGCCGCAGTGCCGGACGAGACGACGCACGTGGTCTTCGATTCCGCCGCGACGGTCAAGCTCGGCGACGGGGAGGGCGTCACCGTGCGCGCGGTCACGGCGGCGGACGGCACGGCGGCGAAGTTCACGGGCAAGGCGACGCTGACGGTCCTCGACACCGTCGACGTCCAGGACGGTGCGACCGTCACGCTCGACGCGCCGGTGGTCGTCTCCAACGCGGTGACAGTCCGCGCGGGCGGCACAATCACGCATTCCGCCAACGGCAACTGGGACGGCACGACCGATCCAAACGACCGTGACGCGTTTCAGCGCATCGTTCTGACGGTGGCCGGCGACTTGGACGTCGAGGCGAACGGCGCGATCAACGCAAGCGGCAAAGGCTTCCCCGCGGGAACCGGCACGCCTTCGGGGCCCGGACATCCTTCCAACGCAACCGGCGCCGGACATGGCGGCCGCATGTACTCGCAGGCGACATACGGTACGCCCTTCGAGCCGCTGACGCTCGGTTCAGGCGGCCAGACGGCAGGACATCATGGCGGCGGCGCGGCACGGCTGGCCGTGGGCGGCACGCTCACGGTCAACGGAGTCGTGAGCGCGAAAGGCAACGGCTGTACCGAGTCGGGCGATCAGTCGTACGCCGGTTCGGGCGGCAGCATTTGGATTACCTGCGGCGAACTCGCCGGAGCCGGTACGCTCACGGTGAAAGGCGGCGATGTCTTTAACAACTTTTGCGGCAGCGGCGGGCGCATCGCCGTCCACCAGACGACGGCGGCGGATTTCGCCGCCTGGCAGGGCGCGGTCGTCGTCGAAGGCGGGCGCAAAACAGGCGATGCCGAGGTGCCGCGTTCCGCGCCGGGCACCGCGTTCCTCCGGAGTGCAGGCGGGAACGGCGGACGCCTTCTCATCGATGGCGGCGGTTTGACGCGGGACCCGAAACATTTGAATCCCAATTCCTACACAGATATCCTGCCCACCAACTGGTGTCCCGCCGTGAAGGCGGACTTCCGCAACGTGACGGTGGAGATTTCCGGCAAGGCGCAGGCCTATCTACTCGAGAACCTCAAGATCGAGGATTTCGAGCTCGCGGCGGGGTCGTCCCTCGATTTGGCCGGGCACGAGTTGCGCCTCGGATCCAGAACACACTGCAACGCTCAAACACGCGCGGGCGTTTATTCTCCGACGTGGCCCGGAACCGTCAATGCCAACGGCGGCCGCATCGTCTGGAGCGGCGGGCTCGTGGTCATCATCCGCTGAGTTG
>CAYVKQ010000475.1:0-2397 GCA_964451945.1 uncultured Lentisphaerales bacterium | reverse complement strand
AGCGCGGCGTGCTGATGGGCGCGCTGGCGGGCATCATGGAAGCGCAGTACGACGTCCTCCGCAGCCACGGCCACTCGCCCTCCGAGGCGTTCAACGAGACGGTCGAGGAGCTGACGCAGAGCCTGATCCGCCTGGTCGACGAGAACGGCATGGACTGGATGTACATGAACTGCTCGGCGACGGCCCAGCGCGGCGCGCTCGACTGGAAACCGAAGTTCAAGAAGGCGACCCTGCCGGTCTTCAAGGCCCTCTACACCGCCGTGAAGTCGCAGAGCGAGGCCCGCCACGTGATCAAGACCTGCGGCACCGCCGACTACAAGGAGAAACTGGGGAAGGAACTGGCCGCCATCCACGACTCCGAGATGTGGCGCGCCGGCGCCGCGGTCCGCAGCCTGCGGCCGCACGAGAAGGCCCGCGCCAACGCCGCCACCGCGACGGGGGTCAAGGGCCGCGCCAGCAACTGACGCCGCGAGGCGTCAGGGATCAGGGTTCAGGGGTCAGGGTTCAGTGTAAGCCTCTGACTTGCAGTCAGTTGGATAGGTTTGCTGACATAGGTGTCAGAGACCAGGGGGTGTTTTCATCCTGAACCCTGAACCCTGGCCCCTGAACCCTAACCCCTGAACCCTGAACCCTGATTCCCGCTCCGTCCCCGCGCCCACGTCCAGAGCGACACCATCAGGGTGAAGACCGCGGCGACGGCGAGCGCCCGGCCGTAGGGCATTCCCAGCCCCACGGGCGCGCCCTTGAGGTTCGCCGGGCTCACCCACAGGATGTAGGTCGCGACCACGAAGAGCATGAAGGCGCCGGGCAGCAGGGCGATCCAGACCGGCCGGCCGTTGCGTCCGAGCCAGACCGCGGCGATCAGCAGCGCGAAGACCGCCATCACCTGGTTGGACCAAGCGAAATAGTTCCACAGGGTCTTGAACCCGTTCGGATCGGCGTTGGACCAGCCGAGCAGCAGCGCGACCACGGCGAAGATCGGCGCCACGGTCGCCAGCCGCTTCGCCACCGGCCGCTGGTCGATGCCGAAATACTCGGCCATCGCCAGGCGCAGGCTGCGCAGCGCCGTGTCGCCCGAGGTGACGGCGAGGACGATCACCCCGGTCAGCGCCACCCAGCCGCCGGCCGGCCCGAGCAGCCAGGTGACCAGCTCGCGCAGGATGAGCGTGCCGTTGCCGCTGTCGCGCAGCGTCCCGTAGCGGGCGTAGACCGCCATGCCGCCGGCGGCCCAGATCATGCCGATCAGCCCCTCGGCGACCATCATGCCGTAGAACACCAGCCGCCCCTGCCGCTCCGCCACGAGGGTGCGGGCGACGATCGGCGCCTGCGTCGAATGGAAGCCGGAAATGATGCCGCAGGCGATGGTCACGAAGAGCATGGGAATGATCGGCTCGCCGCCCGGATGGCGGTTGAGCGGTTGGGTGAAATCGACCTCCTGCAGCAGTCCGGTGTGCGGCGCCAGCGCGGCCACCACCGCCAGCGACGCCAGGATCAGCAGGCCGCCGAAAACCGGGTAGATGCGGCCGATCACCTTGTCGACCGGGAAGAACGCCGCGACGAAGTAGTAGCCGAAGATCGCCGCGACCGCGCCCCAGAAGAGCGGCGTGCCGCCGCCGCCGGCCAGAATGCCAGCCGGGATGTTGATGAAGACCGCGCCCACCAGCAGCAGGGTCATGGCGAGAAACCAGGTGTAGACATGGTAGACGCGCGGCCCCAGGTAGTGGCGGGCCAGGGTCGGCATGTTGGCGCCGTTGTGGCGCACCGAGACCATGCCGCTGAAGTAGTCGTGCACCGCGCCGCCGATGATGTTGCCGACGGGCAGGATCAGGAACACGATGGCGCCGAACTTGATCCCCAGGATCACACCGATCACCGGCCCCACGCCGGCGATGTTGAGCAACTGGATCAGCAGGTTCTTCCACAGCGGCAGCGGTATCCGGTCGACCCCGTCGGGATCGGCCAGCGCCGGCGTCGGCCGGTCGCCGGGCCGGAACAGCCGCTCGGCAAGCCTGCTGTAGAACGCGTATCCGGCCAGCAGAATCAGAACGCCCGCAAAAAACGTGAACATCGCGCCGCCTCCCGTGTCTCATCCCGCCGCGGGGCCGGCCCGGCATACGGTCGCGCCGACGGCGGCGGATTGCATTTCATCTTCGATTATCCCCCCGCCCCGCGCCGATGGCAAGCGCCGAGTGACGGTCCTTTTTCAGGGGTGCCTTGAACGGGGGCGCATGGCAGTTCTGATGGGGATCTTGGGGGTGTTCAAGGGGAGGGAGCAAGAAAGGCGCAGCGGCGTGTCCCGCGATTGGAGAGCGAGGGATGGGCGTGAGCGTTGCTTTAGGCGTGCTCAGTCGCGGTCGTGTGGGAAGAGCAGGTGCCACCTTTCGTTGCGGTGGAGGG
>CAYVKQ010000474.1:0-2402 GCA_964451945.1 uncultured Lentisphaerales bacterium | reverse complement strand
CGACGTGATCCCCGCCGTCGAGGCGGCGATTGTCGCGAAGCGTACCGGAAGCGAGCAAATCTTCGCGATGCCGGATGCTTGTCCGGTCTGCGCCGGCCCCGTGACGCGCGCCGCGGGCGAGGTGGCGCACCGCTGCAACAACCCCGCCTGTCCGGCGCGCCTGGTCGCGCGGCTGGAGTATTTCGGCGCCCGCGGCGCGCTGGAGATCGAGGGACTGGGCGGCAGGGTGTCCGAGGCGCTGGTGGCCACGGGACGGCTCCATGATCCGCTCGATCTTTACGGCTGGAGCGTGGACGACCTCGCGCAGCTCAACCTGGGAGAGGGTGGAGAGCGGCGGCTGCTGGGCGGCAAGCAGGCAGGGAAGATTCTCCAGGCGCTGCAGGCGGCGCGCGACATGCCGCTGTCGCGCTGGCTCGTGGCCCTCGGCATCCCCGGCGTCGGCGAGACGGTCGCCGCGCAGGTGGCCGCCGCGCATGACGATTTCCGTGCCGTGCTCGACTCGCCGATCCTCAAGTCGGTCGTCAGGCTGACGGAACTGACGGAGCAGGCGACGGATCTTAACCCGCGGGCACGGCACCGCCGGGCGGGCGCGGACGCCGGCGGCACGGCGGAGGCCTTCGAGGCCGCGTGCGACGAGATCGAGCGGCTTGGCGAGGCGCTGGTGGCACAGGGCCAGGCGCGGCGGACCGACCGGAAGGCAGGCCGCCCGGCGAGATATCTCTGCGAGATCAAGGCCGAGCCGGCGCGCGCGCTGCTGGATTTCGCGGCTTCGGAGTGGGGACGCCGCACCGCGTCGCGGCTGCTCGATCTGGGCATCAACCCCGTCGGTGCGCCGCGCGCGGCGGCGGGCGGCCCGCTGGCGGGCCAGACCGTGGTTATCACCGGAACGCTGAGCCGGCCGCGCGACGCGATGGCCGACCTGGTGCGGCAGGCGGGCGGCAAGGTGGCCGATGCCGTCTCAAAGGCGACCAGTTTCGTACTGGTCGGCGAAGCCCCCGGCGCATCGAAGACCTCCAAGGCCGCCGCGCTGGGCATACCGCTTCTGGGCGAGACCGAATTTCGCGCCAGGATCGGGGTTCCGGCGGACGGCGGCGCCGGCTGATCACGACTGCGGGAATAGCGCGACGAAGCCACCGCCGCGTGTGGTCGAAGCGTGCCACTTGGCGAGGTCGATCCGCTTGACGGTCCCGCCGTCGAGCATCTCGGCCAGCAGGGCGTCGCCGTCCGATTCATGCGACAGCGCGATGATCGTCACCCAGTGCCACTCGTCCAGGTTGGCCTCGTCGCCGTTGCACAAGTTGAGGAAAGCGACCGGGAGATCCTGCGCGAGGGCGGCGGCCAGAAAGGCAGCGACCGCGTCCAGGGCGGGCCGCCGGGAACGGGTGGCCGGCACGTCGAGAACATGGTGAACGAGCGGCCAGCCCTGCGCGGCGGCGAAGGCCATCGCGGTCGTGTAGAACCGCTGTGTCGTGGCCATGCCATGTCGTGTCGGGGTGACGGTCCCCCAGACCTCCTCCATGAAGGCCAGCGCGTCCGCGCGGTCGGGCCGCATGGCGCGCGCGGCGTCGGCGGGCAGAGCGGGCGCCAGGTAGCGGAAGAGGTTGCAGGCCGTGGTCGGGCCGCAGCCCGCGAGGCGCTGCCAGGGCGTGCCGTACCATTCCTGGTCGTGGCCCAGCCAAGTCTGGCCGGTCCGCGTGTCCCGGATGCGGAAACGTTCGATGTCGGAGAGCCGGTGTGTCATCGCGGAATTTCCGGGTGCCTCATCCGGGGGGAAGCGGCAGCAGCAGGTGGGAGGGATGGGCGGCGTCGTGGAACACCTGCTGGTGCGCGATCCGCAGGTGGTCGTCGGCGCCGAAGGGCGCGCCGGTGTTGGGGTTGCGGTCGAAGCGCGGGAAATTGCTGCTCGAGACCTGCACACGGATGCGGTGCCCCTTTAGGAAGGTAATGGCCGTGACCCCGCAGTCGATGTCGTAGGCGTGGATCTCTCCCGGCGCGGCGGGGACGGGAGTTTCGGGGCCCTGGCGGTAGCGCGCGCGCAGGAGGCCGTCGCAGACGTTGTAGGAACGGCCGTCGGGCGTGACGTCGCAGAGCTTGACGGTGAAGTCGGTGTCCGGGGCCGAGGTGGCGGCGAAGATGCGCGCGCGGACGGGGCCGATGACGTCGAGATCACGTTCGAGCGGCGCGCTGGTGTAGACCAGAACATCGCCGCGGCGCTCGATGGTGGACTGTTCGCGCTGGCCTGGCGGCGTGGCTGCGTATCCCAGGCTGTTACCGCCGAGGGTCGGCACGGGGTCGAGTGGGTTGTAGACGAAGGTGTCGGGCGGCGCGCCGTCGCCGGCCGGCGGCACGAAGTCCAGGCGTCCCTGGCCGAGGATGCTGTTGGCCGCCCCGTCGGCGTGCAG
>CAYVKQ010000473.1:2134-2404 GCA_964451945.1 uncultured Lentisphaerales bacterium | reverse complement strand
TTCGGCGCGTACCACGCCGCTCAGTGTCAGCAGGCCGCACGCCGCGGCCGCGAGTGTGCGCATTCTCCTGTTCATTTTCCTGTTCCTTCCCTTGCAGTGAACGCTGCATGCCGCGCGTTCAGCGCTGGACATTCAACGTTCCATTCGCGTCCATTTGCGGTTCCACCTCTCCTACGGCGCCGTCCAATCCACTCGTGGCATGGGATTCCCGCCCATGAAACACGGGCAAGATGCCCGTGCCACACCTGCAAGCAAAAGGTTTTGCAGGAG
>CAYVKQ010000473.1:0-2124 GCA_964451945.1 uncultured Lentisphaerales bacterium | reverse complement strand
AGCCTCGCTCATTAGAGAATATTATGCCACAAGCCTGCGCAGCCGTCACGCGGAAGCGAGGGCAGGCAGGGATCGGCCAGCGACGGGGGAGGCAGACAGGGAGCGGGGAAACGTGGAAAGAGCCGTGCCCTCGCCGCGGTAACCTTGTAGCCGCGGTCGGCGACCGCGGCGCCTCTCTTTTTTGTTTTGATTTCGCCGGCGGCGTCGGCGCCGTGCATGCGGCCGGACGCCCCGGCATCCCGTCAGCCGTTGGGATAGAGCGCCGGGTTCTGACGGCGGCAGGCCTCGATCACCGCGATCTGGCGGCGCACCTGCTGCACCGTCACTTCGAGCGGCGCGCCGCTGGTGAGCGTCCGGTGCAGCATGCTGTAGTAATCGGCCGTCATGTCGCTGCGGGGCTGGTTCGCCACATAGCCGGCCGCGGCGTCGCCCGCCTTGGCCTCGGGCCAACTTCCCGTCTGCCAGGGCAACTGCTCCACAGGATAGGAGGGGGTGCCGTCCTCCTTTGCCAGCGGGTCGCGGCGCAGCACCTGTGTCGGCGCGGCGGCGGGGTCGTAGAAGCGCCAGGCGGCCTCGGAGCCCGACGCCTTCATGCCGCCGCGCGTGCCGTAGACCTGGTAGAGCCCCTGCGGATAGGCGCAGCAGGAGGAGATTTCAAGGTCGATGAGTGGCTTGCCGGGGCCGCTCAGCAGCAGTTTGACGTGGTTCTCGGCGTTGCCGCTGGATCCTTCGGTGCAGTCCATGCGGCACCACACTTCGGGTTCGCCCTCGCCGAAGAGGACCAGCGCCTGGTCGAGCGGATGCGGCCCGGTGTTCATCAGGTTGCCGCCGTCGAACTCGGTCAGCGTCTGCCAGTCCCAGCGCCGCGCGTGGCCGCTGAAACTGATGGAGATCTGGACGATCCGCCCCAGCACGCCGGAATCGATCACCTGGCGCACCTGCCGGAAATAGGGGGCGTAGCGCGACTGCTGGAAGACCGCCAGCGTGCGGCCCGCCTTCTTCGCGGTGGCGATCAGGCTGTCCACGTCGGCGACCCGGCGCGCGAACGGTTTCTCGCACAGCACGTGGTGCCCGGCCAGCAGCGCCTCGCGCGTGATCGGCACATGGAGGTGGCTGAACGAAGAGTTGACGACGAGGTCGATGTCCTTGCGGGCCAGCAGTTCGCGGTAGTCGGCGTGCGCCGCGCACCCGTATTCGCGCACCGCGCGCTCGCGCCGCTCGGCGAGCGTGTCGGCCACCGCCACGATCTGGTAGCGCGCGTCGGTCTTCAGATAGACCCCGTGGATGTCCCGCCCGCTGCGCCCCTGCCCGATGATGCCCACCCGAATCGCCGCCATAGCCCGCTCCTTCTACCGCGGCATCCGCAGACCCTGCGCCCCGTCGCCGCGCGTGCAGGGTAGTGTCGTCCGTTCGGGGAGGGGTGTCAAGTCAACAGATGGCGCCCCGGCGCGCATGGCAGTTCTGATGAGGGTGGCCTCTCAATCCTAAACGTAATCGTAATCTTAAACCTGATCGCGCGCGACAACCCGCCCGCGGACGACGTGGCCTCTCAATCCTAATCGTAATCTTAATCCCGCCCGTCATCTCCCCAACCGCCGCCGATCCGACTCGTCGTCCTCGTCCTCGCCCTCGTTGTCGTCCTCGTTCTCGCCCCCCAGCGAAATCGAGGACGAGGGACGAGGACGATCATTATCCATGAAACGGACTTTTTCAGCCGAAAGCGAGAGTACGATCAGGATTACGATTACGATTACGATTAGGATTATGAACGAACGATGCCATCATCAGGACGGCCATGCGCCCGTTGCCCCGCGGCGGTCGTTTGGCGTATGATCGTCGCCGACCGGACGGCGAGCGGCCAGGGTTCATCCGTGGCGCGCGGGCGCGGCGCAAACGGGTTGGACAAACACGCAGGGGAGAAACGGATGAGGCGTTTTCTGATCGGTGCGGCAGCGGTCGCGCTGGGCGGTGTGCCGGGGCTGGCGGCGGTCGAGCCGGTGCAACCGCTGCAGGAGGACGCGGCGGCGCTCTTCGCCGTGGAGAACGGGACGGTCGAAACGGTGCGCGACGACGCCGGGACGCTCTACCGCTGGCGGCCCGAGGCCGGAAAGACCTCCACGCTGG
>CAYVKQ010000472.1:0-2414 GCA_964451945.1 uncultured Lentisphaerales bacterium | reverse complement strand
GGCGTCGATGACGCCCGCCGACAGCCGCCGGGCCAGTTCCGCACACCCCTTGAGTCCGCGGCGCTGCGGCTCACTGCGCCCCCAGCGGATGAGATCGTCGGGGCACTGGTCGCCCGCCGCGCCGGCGATGGCGAGGACCTGGAAGCCTTCACCGAAATGAGCGCGCAGGTTCCGGCGCGTCGGTCCCCAGAAGTCGGCCGTGAGAAACCTCTCGCCCATGCAGGTTTGCGAGGTGCAGGCGGGGCTGATCACGGCGCCGGTGGGGGTGCCGCCGCCGTCGTAGGTGAACAGGATTTCGACACCGGGATCCATCGGACCTTCGACCTTGACGAAGTCATCGCGCTGGGTGCCGCCGTACATCTGGCCCGTGCCATTGGCGTAGACCACCCGGCGGCACCAGCCCAGCACCGCGTAGCCCAGTGCCGGCGCGACCTGTCCCGGGCGGCGGGCCTGCCACGCCGCGACGGATGCATCCGCGACGCGCTCGATGAAGAAGCGGCGGTACTCGGCGGGCGTCATCGCGCCCGGCGGCGGCGGCGGAAAATCGCTGGACGAAAAATTCGGCGCGTTGTGCGTGTGCGTGCAACTGACCAGCAGGTGCGCTGGATCGAAACCGGGGATCCGTGCGGCCACGGCCGTCCGCAGTTCGGTGAGAACGTCGAGCGTGAAGTAGCACATGTCGCAGGAGATCCAGATCGCCTGGCAGCCGTCGGCGCCTTCGAGGGCGAGCGCCGTCGCGGTGCAGGGCTCCTCGACATGGGTGCTGATCCGCTCGTCGAACATGCCGAACAGGTTCACCGGATGATCGGGAGTGATGCTCGCCGCCGCCCAACCGATGCGGAGCGGCCCGCTTCCGCAGGCCGCCCCGGGTTTGGAGGGTAGATCGCTCATTTCCGCCCCTTCGTATTGGCACAGGTCACCCGCACCAGCGACATGGGGGGCAGCGTGACCTTGCCCGAGCCGCAGTGCGGCTTGAATTCGGCGACGGGCGTGTGGATCGCCCTGGCGCGGATGCCGCGGGCGTCCTGAATCCGGCCGAGCCCGGCCAGCGCGACGGTCTGCGGCTTCGTGGCGCTGTAGTTGGTGAGAAACAGATACGTCGCCTTCCGCGTGCGGATGGCGTTGGCGTCGACCTCCCGGCTCTTTTCGGTCAGGGCGGGCGCGTCGTGCGCCACGTCGAGCACCTCCCCCGGCAGGGCATCGGCGTAGAGGTTCATCACCTTGGCCACGTCGGTGACCTCCACCGCGCCGTCCTTGACTTGGATCATCCCCATGGTGTTGACCAGCGAGTAGTAATTGGCGGTCTCCATCAGATCGCCCTGGCGGCAGAAGGCGTTGATGTATCCGGCCGCGTAGAGGCAGTGGCGGATGTCGTTGGGTTCGCGGAAGCCGGCGTGGTCGTTGTGGCTGGCGCGCGTCCAGTAGTTCCATTCGACGATGGCCATTTTGCACGGCAGGCCGGCGTCGCGGATCGATTGCGCCTGCTGTTCAAGGTGGTCGCCCTTTTCGGAGACGCGGTCGGCGACGCCTTTCATGGCCTCGGTCATATCGGACGTGTCTTTGGCCCACGAGTAGCTGGTCACGACCAGCACGTCGAACAGGTCGGAGGCCTTTTCGATCACCACCTCGCGCCAGGGCGTCTGGCAGCCTTCCCGCAGTCCCCCCGACTGAAATTCGCCGATCGCCATCATGCGTGCCTCGGGATAGGCGGCGCGCACCATGGGCACGAACTCGCGCAACTGCGCCGCATACATCTCCCCGGTCATGTGCCCCATTTCCCACGTGCCGTAGTTCTCATTGCCGAACATGAAGTAGGCGGCGGGAACGGGCAGCTTGCGCGAGACGTACCAGTTGCGCACGTAGGCGGCCCAGCCGGCGGCGTCCTCGGGCGTGGCCGTGGTCGTGTTGAAGGTGATCAGCGGACGGATCTTCTTCCGCGTACAGAGGTCAAGGTATTCGTCGGTGCCGAAATCGTAGTACAGTTTGTACTTGAACACCGGGTCGTCGCACACGGGACGGAGATGGACGGGACCGGTGCCGTGCTGCCAGTGGTAGGTGCAGGTCACGCAGCCGCCGGGGAAGCGGAGCACGGGACACGGGAAGCTCCCGAACGCGTCCAGCAGCTCCTGGCTCACGTGGGTCTGTCCGACCGGACGCAGATGGATCTGGTCGATCATCAGGCGGCTGTCGCCGGGAACACTGATCTGGAAAAAGGCCTGGCCTTCGCCGGGCGAGGCGATCCGGCAGGTGCGGCGGTGCCAATGGGCGAGATCGACGGCGAGGGTGCCCTTGGCCGCTTCGGGCGCGACCGCTCCCGGAAGACGCAACTCGACATGCAGCGCGACCGGCCGGTGCTGCGCGCGCGCCCAGATCTCGACCTCGAAGTGCTCGCCCTTGCGGACCGTGACGCCGTG
>CAYVKQ010000471.1:0-2414 GCA_964451945.1 uncultured Lentisphaerales bacterium | reverse complement strand
GTAGGGGTAGTCCCCGTTGGCATAGAGCGCCAGATCGGCGCCCAGATGCGTGTGCACGTCGATCAAGGCGTCACCTTTGCGGAGACGTGCGACAATCTGCTGGCGTGTCATACGGTTTCTCCTTGTTGGCGTCAGAGTAACATGTTTCCCTGACGATTGCTCAGACGAAACGGAGCGCGTAGAGGTCGGCGTCGCGAATCTCGAATCGCAGCCGCGCCGGCCGCCCCGCCAGCGCACCGACATCGGCACCGCCCTTCCAGCGCACGGTGTGGTCGGGCGTGTCGCCGACGCACTCCCAGCAGTCGTCACGGGCGAAGCCCGGCAGCGGCGCACCCGCCTCGTCCTGCAGCTCGACCCGCACCGCGCCCGCCGCCGACGTCGAAAGGTTGAGCGAGAGGCGTCCGCCCTGGAACACGCACGGCTTGGTCACGACGACGCCGCCGCCGAGCGGGGCGTTGAGCGAGACGAAGCCGTCGAGCCGCAGCGTGTGACGGCGGATCGACGACCCTTCGCCCCGCCAGTAGCCCTCGGTGGCGTAGAAGGAGAGTTCGGGCGTCACCGCGTCTAGATCCGACACGGTCTCCGCCATGCCCCAGGCAAGAAAGGTGTCGCCGTAGGCCCAGCTCCCCGTCGCGCGGCAGCCCGGACGGATGAACGCCTCGCCCCGGCGCTGGAACGTCTCGGGCGTCCGCCCCGACATGAACACGGTGTCGGTGACGGCCGACCCGTAGCGTGGGCGCGCCTTGGCCCGCAACCGCCGGTGCTCAAGTTCGGGAAGTGCCTCGATGGTGGGCGACCAGGGACGGTCGACGTAGCGCCCCGGAAGACCCAGGCGCAGGTGCGGCGCCCGGTAGTAGGGGAGGATGTTGTTGGTGTAGAGCTGCTCCGCCGGCGCGCCGGGGAAGCTCAGGGAAACCGCATCGCTCCAGACACGCAGATCGGGCGACGTGGCGGTGGCGATCGCGCGGACGCCATTGGCGAAAATGCGAAAATAGGCGCGGTAACACCCCTCCTCCGCGCTCCACAGCACCGTGTTGTGCGAGTCGTGGGGATATCCCGCCAGAATCGGGGTTTCGCAGAGCAGCCGCCACGCCACGCCGTCCGGAGAGACCATCACGTAGAGCCCCTTGCGCGGATCGCGCCAGCCGCCGCCGACCGCCTTCCAGCGCTGGTCGGGCGGACACGCCGGGTTGGCGTCGACGAAGGGCGAGAAGCCGTGCATCCCCCAGCCGTCATCCCCCGTACCCATCCAGACGATGTTGTTGGCGCGGCTGCCGCCGTAGTCGAACCGGTTCACGGCGGCCCGCTCCCAATGGACGCCGTCGGTGCTCTCGGCCAGGCAGATCGTGGGCGGCCGGCTGGCGGCGCCGCCGTCGAACCCCTCCAGCCGCATGTGCCAGCCGCGGTAGTAGAGGCGGTGGCGCCCCTGGTGCGTGACAACCGTGTTGAAGGCCCCCATGCACCCCTCCCATGGCTTGTCGCAGACGAGGGAGACCTCGCGGGGCTGGGGCTGGTGGAGCACCGACCGGACGTTCTCCGTCCGCTCGATCAGAAAATCATCGACGAACAATTCGCGACGGGAACCGATGTTGAGCGATTGATTCATTTCTTCTTTCTCTCCCACATGGATGGTGTGATACACGCCTCGGGCAGATCGGATCCGACGGCGTCTACGGCGGCGAGGACGTCGGGGACGAGCGGTCCGCCATCGAACAACCGCAGGTTCGCGCGCATCTGCTCCAGGGTTTCGACGCCGATGACGAGGCTGGTCACGCCCGGCTGCGACAGCATGTAACGGAGCGCGAGTTCGCCCAGAGGCATGCCGGCGGCGTCGGCGACAGCGGCCAGCCGGCGGCGTACGGGGAGAACGGGGTGCAGGTGAGACGGCACCGCCTTTTCCGGCATCAGCAGCAGCCCCTGCAGATAGACACTGCGGATGAAGAGCGCCACGCCGCGGGTGTCCGCCTCGCGGAAGAGACCACTGTGCTGATGGCGGCGGTCGAGGATGTTGCCCGGCACCTGCAAGGCGCGCACGCGACCATCCGTCGCAAGACGGACCGCCGGACCGGGGCGGTTGCCGCACGAGACGCCGGCGTGGCGCAGCCAGCCCAATTCGCGCAGGGCCAGCAGCTCGTCGAGAAAGATCGCGTCTTCCTCGCGGTGGAAGAGCACCAGCGGCAGGCAGTCGATGCCGAGACGCCGCCGCGACGTCTCGACCGACTCCCCGATCACCCGCGCGGCCAGGGCGGGGTCGGCCCGTTCCCCGGGCGTCAGCGCCCGGACCTTGGTGACCACCACCACGCGGTCGGCCGCCCGCAGCTCGCGCAACGCCTTCCCCAGAACCTCTTCGCTCGTGCCGTAGGCCGCCGCCGTGTCGAAACAGGTCACCCCCCCTTCGATGGCGGCGGCCATGA
>CAYVKQ010000470.1:0-2430 GCA_964451945.1 uncultured Lentisphaerales bacterium | reverse complement strand
TACGGCACACGGTTCCTGCAGGGGCTCTGCTCGCGGGCGATGCCGTGCGAGACCGCCCGCTTCGATCACCCCTCGGAAACGGTGAAAGCGACATGAAGAACACCTGCATCCTCTGTCTCTGCCTGGCGGCTCCCGTGCTGGCCGCGCCGCCCCCGCTCGTCTTCGAGGCCGAAACGGCCGCCGAGACCGAGGCGCCGATGGTCGTCGTCGCCGCGGACCAGGTGCCCGCGGGCTCGGCGTTCGTGCCGGGCGCCTCGGGCGGCCGCTACCTGGAGATTCCCGAAAAGGCCGGCAATCCGCCGAAGCTGGAGAAGGGGTTCGCCCGCTACACGTTCGACCTGCCGGAGGAGGGCGACTACCTCCTCTGGGCGCGGGTCTGGTGGGAGGGCGAGTGCAGCAACTCCTTCACGGTGCAGCTTGACGACCAGGCCCCCTTCCTCTTCGGCGAGAACGCCACCTACCGCACCTGGCACTGGGTCAAGTACCCGGTCGCGCGGATGACCCCGCCCCTGCGGCTCAAGCAGGGGCCGCATGTTCTGCGCGTGAGTAACCGCGAGGATGGCGTGCGCCTGGACCAGATCCTCCTCAGCCCGAACAAGCGCTTCGTGCCGGTCGACATCGAGCGGGCGACGACCGGGGGAGGGACGCCTTGAGGTTCGCACCGCGCGCCGCCGCCGGACGCCTGCTGCCCGGCCTCATGCTGCTGATCCTGGCGGCCGCGCCCACGCAGTGGAGCCTGACCCTCCCGGGAAGCGTCCACCTGACGTCGGCCGACCTGCTGCTGCTGGCCGCCGTGCCGGTGGGGCTGGCGGCGGGACTCCGCGTGCGGCACCTGCCCTTCGCCCACCTGCTCTTCCTCGGGTTCGCCGCGCTCTCGGTGCTGTTCGCCGCCGACACGCGCGCGGCCGTCAAGGAGTGGATCCAGCTCGCGCTCTACTTCGGCGCGGGCACGCTGCTGGCCGGGGCCGCCCTGCGGCTCGCCGGCGGGCGCGGCCTGCGGCTGGCCATCTGGACCGTGCTGGGCGTCGGCGCGCTGGTCGTCGCCCTCGCGCTGGGGCAGTACTGGCGGGGCCCGTTCGACAATCCGCTGGCGGTCCGCGGCGCCTTCGGCAACCGCAATGTCCTCGGCGGCTACCTGGCGCTGCTGCTGCCGCTCGCGTTCGGCCTGCTGCTCCGGACACCGTCGCTCCCGTTGCGCCTGGCCCTCGGGCTCCTCGTGCTGGGCGGCCTATCCGTCTGCCTCTCGGGCGCCGCGCTGCTGGCCATCGCGCTGGCGCTCCTCGCGCTCGCGGCGCGGCGCGGCGCGGCCTGGCTGTCGGGCACCGGCCTGGTGCTGCTGGCCGGTTTCACACTGCTCCTGCCACGCCTGCCGCGCGCCAACGACGCCGCGGCCTTCGACTCCCTGGCGCTCTATGATGCCCAGGGGCAGCCGACGCGCCGCTATCCCGAGTGGCAGGCGGCGGCCGTGATGGCCCTGGAGCGTCCCTGGGTGGGGCAGGGACTGGGCGGTTACCAGAAACGGGTCGGCCCCTTCTACGGCGTCGTGCCAAACGCCACGGGTCCGGCCGAGCCCGACATCCAGAATCTTTATCTCGTCTTGGCCGCTAGCGCCGGACTCCCCGCCTGCCTGGCCTTCCTGCTAATGCTCTGGCATGGCATGGCGGAAGCGGGGCTTGGCAGGGCAGGGCGCGACGATGCGCCTTCTGAGGTGCTTCCGGGCCTCGGAGCCGGTGTCGCCGGTGCGCTGGGCGCCTTTGCGCTGACGGCGGTCTGGCACCCGCTCCTGGTCCGCGGCATCGGTCTGCCCCTGGCGTTGCTGCTGGCCGCCACCCGTTATCGGAAGATCATTTATGAACCTTAGCGTCCGTCTGAAAAAACGCAAGCCCGCCGCGCGCGTCTTCAAGATCGAGCCGGGCCGGATCGCCAACCCCCTCGTGCGCGCCGGAGTTGGACTGACGCGCGGACTCATCGAGCACACTCTCTGCTTCCCCGCGCTCAACCAGATCTATGCCGACACCACCGCGCCGGACGGCGATCCCTCGCTCTCCTTCGCACGTCGCGCGCTGCAGGCCATCAACGTGACATGGAAAGTCAACGCCCCCTGCGAGAAGCCGGTTCCCGCGACGGGGCCGGTGGTGCTTGTGGCCAACCATCCCTTCGGCGGCATCGAGGGCATTGTACTGCTTGCGCTGATGGAGTGCTACCGTCCCGACTTCAAGGTGATGGCCAACTATCTGCTCTCCTCTATGCCGGCGGCGCGCGACTTTTTCATCTTTGTGGATCCCTTCGGCAGGCGCCAGTCGGCCGCGGCCAACTTGCGGCCGATCAAGGAGTGCATGTCGTGGTTGCGGCAAGGCCATGGCCTCGGCGTCTTCCCCGCCGGTGAAGTCTCCAGCGTCGACATCCACACGGGGCAGGTCCGCGACCCGG
>CAYVKQ010000469.1:0-2435 GCA_964451945.1 uncultured Lentisphaerales bacterium | reverse complement strand
CGCGACGCCGACGGCCTGGCGCTGAGCTCGCGCAACACCTACCTCTCGCCGGCCGAGCGCGCGATGGGGCTGGGGCTGAGCCAGGCGCTGGCGCTGGCGCGCGAGGCGGCGGCGGCGGGGGAGCGCGACGCGGCGGCGGTGGTCGCGCGCATGCGGGCGCATCTCGAGGCGCGGGGGCTGCGGGTCGATTATGTGGCCATTGTCGCCGCCGACACGCTGGAGCCGGTGGCGCAGTTGGCGCACGGCACGGTGGCGCTGATCGCCGCTTTTGCCGGTCGCACCCGCTTGATCGACAATGCGGTGCTGTGATGCGACGCCTCGTTTTGGGGTGTGGCACGGGCATCTTGCCCGTGTTTCACGGGTGGGCTGCCCGTGCTTGTAGTTTGGCCTCTGATCACGGGCGGGACGCCCGTGCCACGGGGTGGTGCAGAAACATCAGGGAAAGTGGAGACACGATGGCTGTACGGGGATTGATTTTGGATTTGGACGGCACCGTCTACCGTGGTGAGGAAGCGGTTCCCGGCGCGGCGGAGGCAATCAGCAGCCTGCGCGCGCGTGGTGTGGCGATCCGCTACGTCACCAACCGCGCCAACCGTACCACGGGCGAGGTGCAACGCCAGTTGCAGGGGATGGGCTTGGAGTGTGGCCCGGACGAGGTGATCACCTCGGCCGAAGCCACCGCCGATTTTCTCGAACCGGAACCGGTCTATGTCATCGGCGAACGCGGCCTGCTGGAGGCCTTGGACCGCAGGGGATTTGTCATCGACGCGGTGTCGGCCAAGACGGTGATTGTCAGCTACGACCGCGGCTTCAGCTACGACAAGCTCGCCACCGCCGCGCGCCTGATCGGCAACGGCGCGCGCTTCGTCGCCACCAACGCCGACCGCGGCCTCCGTATCGCGAGCGGTCTTGTTCCCGGCACCGGCTCGCTCGTGGCCGCGGTCGAGACTGCCACCGGGGTCAAGCCGCTGATTGTCGGCAAGCCGGAGCGCCTGATCTTCGACATCACCCTCCGCAGCATGGGGTTGTCGGCGGAAAACGTGGTCGCGGTCGGCGACAACCTCGACACCGACATCCCGGCTGGCGCCGCGGCCGGCATCCGCACGGCCTTCATCCTCACCGGCGTCTCCACGCGCGCCGATCTGGCGCGTACCTCCGTGGCGCCGACCTGGGTGGTCGAAGACTACACGGAACTGCGCCGGGTGCTCGACGCCTCGGCGTAGGCCGCCCGGAGGGTGAGCGGTGCGGATGGCGGAAGAAAGTATGCTTCTCCTGTTGTTTCGGTGAGCCGAAGCAGCAGGAACTGCTCAGGGTTTCGCACGCGTCTCGTCCATCAGCCCCAGCAGGCGGTGCGCCAGGAGCGCCGCAGTGAAATCGGCGTGGTGCAGGCCGCGGATCGGCGCCAGTTCGACCACGTCGGCGCCGACGACGCGCCGTCCCGCCGCCACTCGGTCGAGCAGCGCCACCGCTTCGCGCCAGAAGAGTCCGCCGGGGACCGGCGTGCCGGTCGCGGGCATCAGCGACGGGTCGAGCCCGTCGACGTCGAAGGTGATGTAGATTTCCCGCGGAAAGCCTGCGGGTAGCGGCCGCGCCGGCAGCGGCCGCGCCGCCAGCCGCTCGGCGTCGAAGGCGAGCACGCCGGCGCGGCGGCGGTAGGCGATCTCTTCGGCGCACAGGGCGCGCATGCCGAACTGCGCCACGGGGAAGCCCAGCTCGCGGACGCGCCGCATGACGCTGGCGTGGCTCAGAGGCGACCCCTCGTAGCGGTCGCGCAGGTCGGCGTGGGCGTCGAACTGGACGAACCCGATCGGCCGTCCCGCCGCCTGGAAGGCGCGCGCCGCGCCGAGCGTGACCGTGTGTTCGCCGCCGAGCAGCAGCGGCGCCGCACCGGCCGCGAGGGCGCGGGCGACGCGGGCCTCGATGCGGCCGACCACCCGCTCGGGCGAACCGGTGCAGGCGACCGGCGCCTGCGTGTGGATCCCCGCGCGGCCCGGAGCGAAACGGCCGTCGGCCGCTTCAAGCTGCTGCGAGGCGGCGAGGATCGCCGCCGGCCCCGACGCGGTGCCGCCGCCGTAGGAGACCGACGCTTCGAAGGGGACGGGGATCACGTGGAACGCGGCGGACGCGGCCGGCGCGGGCGGGTATTCCGAAGCGAGAAAGGGACGGACCTTCATGCGAACCCTGTAGCCTTTGCGGATCTCAGGCATGGGCGTCCTCCGCAAGGAAGGTCATGACGAGGTTGACCATGAGTTCGCGTTCGGCTGGCGCGGACTCGGCGATCATGACCGTGAGCGCGACGAGGGTGTGGCCGGCGATCCGTTTCTCGCCGGACGCGGTCAGCAGGCGCCGGCTTTTGTCGAGGAAGTAGAGGAAGAGCGCCGCGCCGATGCGCTTGTTGCCGTCGACGAAGGCGTGGTTCTTGACGACGAAGTAGA
>CAYVKQ010000468.1:0-2441 GCA_964451945.1 uncultured Lentisphaerales bacterium | reverse complement strand
TGATCGTGTCGAGCCCGGGCCGCATGCCGAAACGGCGGCGCTCGGCCAAACGTTGAAAAAAGGAGGTCATGGTTATTCCGGTGAATCGGCCCCCATCATAAATCAGGGGGACTGGCCATGCAAGGACTCTTCCGGAATCGGTGGGCGACGGGTTATCCTGATTTGAATGGACGGACTGGCGACGGGAGTCTATTATTGTTCCATGCCTGTGGTATTCCGATACAAAGGGTATCGGTTCTTCTTCTACTCGAACGAAGGGGATCCGAACGAGCCGATGCATATCCATGTTCGCAAAGGTAGCGCCGTGGCGAAACTCTGGTTGGAGCCTATGCCGGAGATTGCCGAATCATACGGACTGGCGGCACAAGAGCTACGCGAGTTGCTCGACGTCGCTGTTGACCATGCTGACGAGATCGTGAGGTACTGGAATGAACACTTTGCTGGCTGAGCCGGTTGTTACCCATGTGCGGTTCGATGGCGATATCATGTGGCTTGAACTCGCCGACGGACGCCAATTGGGGGTGCCGTTGGCCTATTTCCCGCGCCTCCTCCGGGCATCGCCGACGGAGCGGAACACGTTTACCGTCAGCGGCGGTGGGGCGGGAATCCACTGGGATGACCTTGACGAGGACATTTCCGTCCACGCGATCTTGATGGGGGTGGGTGACAGAACGCGGAAGCGTAGAACCGCTTACTGCGCTGAAAATGGCGAAGAAAGTTCCTTGGCATGACATTGGGGGCTGCCCTTGAGAATGGCGTTTACACGCAAGGGCCGTGTGGCAACGCCAGATACTTATGACCGGAAGTTGAAAAACATGCCACGAACCCGCCAAGACACGACCAACGATATTCAAATGACGCTGGCTTTGCCGGGCGTAGACAGCGGGGGGCCGTTCGAAACGCGCGGTCTCTTCTCCAAAACGTATATGACCCGTCATCTCCGCTCCGCCCCGCTCTTCGCCTCGGCATCCGAAAGCGCCGCCGCCTACACCCTTGTCTGCCGCCTTGTCCGTGAACAGGGCGATGCCCTACGGCGCCGCCCCGAGTCTTTCACTCGATCGGCCCTGTTGGATCCCATGATCGACGCTCTCGGATGGCGCCGCCTGTCCGAAGAAAACATGCCCGGCAACCTCGGCACCCGCAAACGCCCTGATTACTGTCTTTTCTCGTCGGCTGACGCCTTCGCGTCTGCCACAACTTCCTCAGACGCTGCAACCCTTTTCCGCCACAGCGCCACGGTTCTCGAAGCCAAGAAATGGCAGCATCCCCTCGATCGGATGTCCGGTAGTGAAACTCCCGGCTTGTTTCCCAGCCAACAGATTCAGGACTACCTCAACCACGCCCGGGACGAAACCGGTCGCCGCTTTTTTTCCTGGGCCATCTTGACCAACGGCAACGAATGGCGTCTCTACACAGAGCAGGCCGCCGTGGGCGCTTGCTTCATTTTCCGCTTGGTCCATGACGGTCAGGTATGCGCCGAAAGTGATTTTCAGTTCTTCTTCACCCTCTTCCGTGCGGTTGCCTTTGAGCGTGCAGAAGACGGCACCTGTCTCCTGGATCGCGTCCGCGAGCAGTCTCTCCGGACGCAGGCCGATCTGGAAACCAACCTGCGCAGACGGATCTTCGGAGTTCTCGAGGATCTCGGCAGCACCTTTGTCAACTGCCCCGACAATCACTTGACGGATGCCGATTTGTCTGCCGTCTACGAGAACGCCCTCATCTTCCTCTACCGCCTCCTCTTCATCCTCTACGCCGAAAGCCGCGACCTGCTGCCCGTCCGCCTCTCCGGCCCCGGCGCCAGAAGCCGCTATCTGCGCGAGTTCTCCCTCGCCCGGCTCGTCGACCGCCTGCGCGACCGCACGCTCTACCAGGACGATGCGTTTTTCTCCCTCTACGAAGACCTGACCCGCCTCTTCCACCTCATCAACGGTACTCATCCCCGCCAGAACGGCGCCCTCGGCGTCACCCGCTACAACGGCGGCCTTTTCAGCCCCGTGCAACATGCCAGACTCGGCGAATGGCGCATCGGCGACAAGGCGCTGGCCGACATCCTCCGCCAGTTGGTCTTCGCCCAGCCTCCCGCCCGCCCCGGCGAGCGCCAGCGCCAGTTCGCCATGGACGAGACCATCGACTACAGCACGCTCGAGGTCCGCCAGCTCGGCGACATCTACGAGGGGCTGCTGGGCGCCCACTTCGAACGCGTCGGCCCGCGCCTCGAACTGCGCAACGCCAACGGCGAGAACCACCGCAGCGGCATCTTCTACACCCCCGACTGGATCGTCCGCTTCCTCGTCCGCGAGACGCTCGCCCCGCTGCTCGCCGGGATCGACGCCCGGCCCGACGTGCAGCGCGCCCTCAACGCCCGCACCGGGGAGAGCCGCCGCACCAACGCCTTCGCCCTCGCCGTCCTGCAGCTCAACCTCGTCGACCCCGCCATGGGC
>CAYVKQ010000467.1:0-2453 GCA_964451945.1 uncultured Lentisphaerales bacterium | reverse complement strand
TGGCATAGCGGCACATACGGATTGCAGGGCGATTTCGGCGACGAGCGGCCGCCGCTCTGGCCGCGGCTCGCCGCCGTCGTCGTCGTGCTGGCGGTCGCGGCGCTTGGCGTGCGGGCCTGCCGCACGCTCGACCGCGAGACGGTCGACCGGCGGCGCACGCTCGTCGCAGCGCCCGAGGCGGGCGGGCAAGCCGCCCCGGCGCGGGAGCGTGCGGCGCCGGCCCGTCCGCCTCCACTGCCCGCTGAAACGCTTCCCGAAGGGCTGCGCGAGCGGGTGTTGCGCGCCGACGCGCTGGCGGCGCGCGCCGATCTGCCGGCGGCCTTCGAAGCGTACCACGAGGCGCGCGCGGCCGATTCCAACGCGCTGGCGCGGACCGAGCTCGAAGAGCGCATCGGTGCGCTGGCCTTTCCGCTGGTGGTCTCCCGCCTTCCCATGCGCGGCAAGATCCCCTATACGATCCAGCGCGGCGATTCGGTTTCGCTGATTGCCCGCCGGTTCGGCGTCACGCAGGAGTACCTCCTGCGCGCGAACGGCCTGGCCAACCCCGATAAGATCGTCGTGGGCCGCGATCTGCGCGTGCTCGACCATCCGGCGTTCGGCATCGCCGTCGCCAAAGGCGAACGGACCCTGACCGTGACGCTGAACGGACGCTTCTTCAAACGCTATCCGGTGTCGGTCGGCCGGGCCGACGAGACGCCGGCGGGCTCGTTCGTCGTCCGCAGCCGGATCGTTCATCCGGCGTGGTGGCGGACCGACGGCAGCGCCGTTCCCTACGGTCATCCGGAGAACATCCTGGGAACGCGCTGGCTGGGGCTCGAAGCGGCAGAGGGTACGCCACCGGTGCGGGGATACGGCATCCACGGCACGTGGGAGGACGGCTCAATCGGAAGGGAGGCGAGCGCGGGATGCGTCCGCATGCGCAACGCTGATGTCGAGGAACTGCACCTGCTTGTCCCCATCGGGACGCCGGTCGCCATCCGCTGAGGATACCCGGGAGCCTGCATCCCTCACCCGGCCGGGGGCAGCAGGAGCGACAGGTAGGCGTGGAAGATGCGGGGGCCCCAGAAGATCCAGACCGCGGCGGCGAGCGACAGGTAGGGGCCGAAGGGAATCCGCCCCTGCAACTCCGTTTTTTTCAGCAGGATCAGCGCAACCCCCACGACGCTTCCCATGACCGAGCCGGCGATCAGGACGAACAGCACCGCCTGCCAGCCGAGAAACGCCCCCACTGCGCCCATGAGCTTGACATCGCCGAAGCCCATCGCCTCCTTCTTGAAGATCTTCTCGCCGAGGACGGCCACCAGGAAGAGCAGGCCGAAGCCGGCGATCCCGCCGATCCCCGACGCGATCAGCCCCTGGTACCACACCTCCCGGCCGTGCAGCGCCGGGACCAGCGCGCTGAAGACCGGTCCCGCGACCATGCCGCCGATGGTGACGCTGTCGGGGAGGATCATGTGGTCGAAATCGACGAAGGCGCCGCAGACCAGCGCCGCCAGGAAGACCCAGATGACCGGGATCAGCGCCTCGTGTCCGAGCGGCGTCATTCCCAGCGGCGGCGGTTCGGACGTCGCCTGCAGGAAGACGGTGCAGAAGAGGAGGGCGGTCAGCAGCTCGACAGCGATGTAGCGGGCGGAGATCGGCTGGCGGCACCAGCGGCATTTGCCGCGCAGCAGCAGCCAGCTCAGCACCGGGATGTTCAGGTACCAGGGAATCAGGCGGTTGCACGAAGGGCAGTGCGAACGGGGCGCGATCACCGATTCGTCGCGGGGGATGCGCCAGATGCAGACGTTGAGGAAACTCCCCACGCAGGCGCCCAGAACGGCGGCGAAACAGGCGAAGAGGAAGCCGAGGAACGGCCACTGGCTGGTATAGGCGTCGATCATGTTCGGACCTTGTGGAGACGATGGTCGCGCGGCAATGGCCGGCGCGGTGCGCGTCGGAGGTGCCCCGTATGACGCCATGATGCCACGTTTCGCGGGGGCGTGTCCATCACCAAGGAAGGACGGTATCGGGAGGTAGGGCGAGCTGTCCCCAGCGAGCCGTGGCCAGCTTTGACAAGCCGGTGTTTCCGGTCAGCCTCTCGGCGCGCTCAGCGGCGTCCAGATGTCTTCGAAGAGAAAACACTGGTACGGGTGGCGGGCGGTGAACGCCTCCAAAGCTTGCGCGAAGGCGCGTGCGCCGTCGCGCACCGCCTGGCGGTCGCCCGGCGCGGGCGCGGCGAAGAACGCCGTCTCGATGCGGTAGCGGGTGACGCCGGTCTTGGGCACGAACAGCGCGATGACCGGAACGCGCGCCGCCCGCGCCACGGCGAAGGCGGCGGCCGGGAAGCGGGCCGGGTCGCCGAGGAAGGGGACCTCGGTGGTCTGTCCGCCGTAGGCGCGGTCGCCCATGACCGAGACAATCTCGCCGCGCTGCAGCCGCGTGACCATCTCGACCACGCAGGCGGGGCCGTC
>CAYVKQ010000466.1:0-2459 GCA_964451945.1 uncultured Lentisphaerales bacterium | reverse complement strand
CGCCGCGGCCCGCCGGGGACGGCGGGCCCTACCAGGTGGCGTGCATAGGGCCGAGTTGCAAAGAAACCGTGACTGCGCCCGGTCCGGTTGTTCCGCGCCGACAGGGCTTGCCCTTGCGTCGGGGGCGTGTAACAATGGGGACCGGTACAGGCCGCGGCCGGGCTGCGCGCCGCCAAGACCCGAAAGGAGTGGAGATGAAACCTTTGCCGCGCCAGACTTCGGACGAGATCCTCCTGGGAGACGGAACGACCACATTTGCCTTTGCCGCCGGAAGCGGCGCCCTGCTGGGCGTCCGCGGGGAAGGCGCGGAGGGTGTGACGCTGCTGGCCGGCGGGGAGAACTGGCGGCTGGTCCTGGCGGGAACGGCGGCGGCGCCGCGCTCCGTCGGCCCCGCCGACATGGCGGAATTCGCCGTGGTCAGCCGCACGCCGTACGAAGCGGTCTTCCGCTGGAGCGGCGCCGGCGCCGACGCCCCCGAAGCGCAGGTGACCGTGCACTGGTGCAGCGAGGACGGATTCCTGTCCGGGAGGCTCTCCTATACCGGGTTCACGCCGCAGGCCGCCGTTGAAAAGATCTTGTTTCCCCGGGTGGCGTTCGAGGCCGATGCCGACACCGACCTCCTGCTGCCCCTGGGACTCGGCATGCTGGTGCACCGGGCGCCCGAGGCGCTCGGCAAGAACGGCGGACCGTTCACGAGTCGGTACCTTGCCGGCGGCGGGGTGCAGTGCTGCGCCTGCATCCGCGCGGGGCGGGGCCTCTATTTCGACACGCGCGATCCGGACGGCTACATCAAGGACTCCCAGTTCGAACTCCTCGACGGCGGCACGGGCATCCGCTACAGCGGCGGGCATCCGCTGCCGCGGGAGACGGCCGCCCAGACGAGCTACGATCTCCCCTATTCCGCCACCGTGCGCCCCTTTGCCGGCGGGTGGTTCGAGGCGGCGGCGATCTACCGCGAGTGGGCCGGGCAGCAGCGCTGGGCGGTCGAATCGGCCCGTAGAACGGCGTCGGGGGCGCGCCGGGAGATCGACGACATCGCCCTGTGGGTGTGGAACCGCGGCACGGCGGCCGAGGCGGCCGAACCGGTGGCGGCCCTGCAGAAGGACCTGGGGCTGCCGGTGGCGATCGACTGGTACTGGTGGCACAACCAGCCCTACGACACCGCCTATCCGCGGTACTTCCCCCCGCGCGAAGGGCGGGAGCCGTTCATGCGCGCGGTCGCGCGGCTGCGTGAACAGGGAATCTTCACCCAGGTCTACACCAACGGCATGCTGTGGGACATGGACGACCCGGGATGGGCGGAAGGCGGCGAGGCGTCGGCGATCCTGAACGCCGACGGCTCGGTCAAGAACTACGCGTTCAACGCCTACATCCCGCACCGACTGGCCTTCATGTGCGGCGCCGGCGAACCGTTCCGCGCCAAGATGACCGCGGTCGCCGAAGAGGTCCGGGCACTGGGCCTTTCGGGGCTCTATCTGGACGTGATCGGCTGCGCATGCAACACCGAGTGCCACAATCCGGCGCATGCTCATCCCGCCGGCGGCGGCCGCTACCAGGTGCAGGGGTTCCGCGGCCTGATTACGGCGATCGCCGCGCGCTGCCCCGGTTTTCCGCTCTCCACGGAGAGCTGCGCCGAGATGTTTCTGGACCTTCTGGACGCGGCCATCATGCTGGAACCGAGCGCGGAACGGCTGGGCTGGTGGGACTTTCAAGGCCATGGCGAGGTCGTGCCGCTCTTCCGCGCCATCTATGCGGACGGGTTCCGCCTCTTCGGCAACTATGCGATCATCGACGGCGTCCCGCCCTTCGATCCGCTGTGGCCCGACAGCGGCCGCCGCGCAACCGAGCGCGACTGGCAGGCGCTCTGTCCCGACCAGTTCTTCGTGGAGACCGCCCGCAACGTCGTCTGGGGGCTGCAGCCCACCGTGGCCTGCCTGCGGGGCGGGCATCTGCAAAACCCCAAATATGCACAGGAGGTCGAATTCCTGAAACAGGCCGCCCGCTTCTACCACGCCCGCCGGGAGTTCCTGCTCCGGGGGCGGATGGCGTCGCCGGGAGAGCTGGAGACGCCGACCCTGACCGTCGCGTGCCTGCGCCGCATGATCTTCACCAAGGAGGGCGAGGAGCGATTGGTCGAAAGCCGTCTGCCGGCCGTCCTCCATTCGGTCTGGGAGGCGCAGGACGGCAGGCGGTTGCTGGTGCTCGCCAATGTCAGCGCGGTCCGGCAGACCTGCCGCTGGAGCGACCATGCCCGGCGGGTCTCCGCCACCCTCGAACCGCGCCAGTTCGCGGCGGTCGCGCTGGCATGACCGTCGCCGGGCGTGACAGGCGGGACGGAATGCGGTAAAGTGAATCTTTCAAGCCGTTGAACCGGGTCCTTCCGGGCGCTCCGGCTTTTGCGCCCCGCTTATGGAACACCGCATCGAAAACACCCGCAATTTCTGCATCATCGCCCATAT
>CAYVKQ010000465.1:0-2460 GCA_964451945.1 uncultured Lentisphaerales bacterium | reverse complement strand
ATTCCCCTCGCTTGCGTGCCGGCCGGGTTCGGTCTATCATACGCACGTCTTTTTTCAACTGAATAGGATGGTGTCATGAGTCTTACGATTGTCAGCGGACTGTTCGACCACATGGTGCTGCAGCGCAACCGCGCCGACCGCAGCGAGGCGGCGATCGCCGGCAGGACGACGGCGCGGGGGCCCGTGCTGGCCACGGTGCGCGCGAAGGGCCGGAAACTGAAGGGCTTCGACCGCCGGCGTATCGGGAGCACCGCGCGCGGCCGCTTCAACGCCGTGCTCAAGGGTCTGCCCGTCGGCGGCCCCTACGACATCGAACTGGCCGCGGGCGGCGAGAGTCTGCTGGTGAGCGACGTGCTGGTCGGCGACGTCTGGCTGCTGGGCGGCCAGTCGAACATGCAGGGCTGCGGCTTCCTGACGCGACCGCGGCTGCCCGTGGATCCTGCCGTGCGGGCCTTCTACATGGATGACCGCTGGGCGCCCGCCGCCGACCCGATCCACAACCTGTGGGCCAGTGTCGACCCGGTGCACACCACCCTCTGCGGCGGCGTCCGGCCGGCCAAGCCGTCACCCGAATGGGGCGCCTGTCCCGGGCCGGCCTTCGGGCTGGAGATGCGCCGCCAGACGGGAGTCCCGCAGGGGCTCGTCGCCTGCGCCCACGGCGGCACCAGCATGACCCAGTGGGATCCCGCCAAGCGCAAGCTCGGCGGTGACAGTCTCTACGGCGCGCTGGTGCGCCGCCTCGTCAAGAACGGCGGACGCGTGGCCGGCGTGCTCTGGTACCAGGGATGCAGCGACGCGAACCCCGCCAACGCGCCGCTCTACACCCGGCGCATGCAGCGGCTCTGCGCCGCCCTCCGCCGCGACTGCCGCGACCCGCGGCTGCCGATCGCCATCGTCCAGATCGGCCGTGTGATCGGCTGGGGAGCGGGGAGCGCGGCACACTGGAACAGCATCCAGGAACAGCAGCGCCGGCTGCCCGGCGTCGTCCGCAACCTGCTGACGGTGCCGGTCATCGACCTGCCCCTGGACGACAACATCCACATCAGCGGCGAGAGCCAGACCGTGCTCGGCCGGCGCCTCGCCGAGGCGGTCCAGACGCTGCGCAAGGCCCCGAAGGCGCGGCCCGCGCCGATCAGCCTCGGGAAGATCGCGGTCGAGCAGGAGCGCGGCCGCACGGTGATCGTCGCCGCGTTCGACAACGTGGTCGGCCGGCTGCGCGCCGGCAGCCGGCCCAGCGGCTTCGCGATCGCGGCGCTGGGAAACGCGGACAACCACTACGACATCCGCCTCGACGGCCGCCAGGCCCGGATCTACACGGGCCAAACCGAGGAGGCCCTCTCCGGCGCGGAACTCCACTACGGCCACGGCACCAACCCCTACTGCAACATCACGGACGAGGCGGGGCGCTCGCTCCCGGTCTTCGGGCCGGTGATGATCGGCGTGCCGCGGGCGATCACGCCCTTCATCCAGACGCTGCGTGTGAGCGCGTTTCAGCCCGGGGCGGGCAAGCTCGGCGCGCTCCGCTTCCCCGCCGCGCTGAAGTCGCTCGGGTTCCGGACGCGGAGCTTCCCGACCAACTTCTGCGACCTGCATCCCGAGATCGCGAAGCTGAACGACGACGCCGTGGTCTACTACGCCTGCCGCTTCACCTGCCCGTCGGCCATGCGCCTCGCCCTGCTGCTGGGCTACGATGGTCCGGTCAAGGCCTGGGTCGACGGCCGGGAGGTCGCCCATGATCCCGACGGCGTCAATCCGGCCACCCCCTCGAAGTGCGCCGCCCCCTTCAAGGCCGCCGCCGGCGAACACGAACTCGTCGTGGCGCTGGGCACGAACCACAGCGCCGCCTGGGGCATCTTCCTCCGGATCGAGCGCCTGGGCATCCCGCTAAGCCGGCTCGTCAGACGTCCGGAGACCATCGCCCTGCCCGCGGTGCTGGGATGATCGACGTGCTGAAGGAACCCGCGCGCGCCCTGCCGGTCACGGGCGCGTTCGACGTGGTGGTGGCCGGCGGCGGCATCGGCGGCGTCGCCGCGGCCGTCGCCGCGGCACGCACCGGCGTCTCCGTCTGTCTGCTGGAGAAGGAGTGCTCGCTCGGCGGCCTCGCGACGGTGGGCAACGTGACCGTCTGGCTGCCGATCTGCGACGGCCGGGGCCGCCAGGTCATCGGCGGCATCGGCGAGGAGCTGCTGCGGCTCTCGGTGCACGATCTCCGGCAGCCCAACCCGGCGGCGGGGTTCCGCGGCGTGCCGCCCTGCTGGGAGCCGGGCGGCGATCCCGAGGCGCGGCGGCAGACCCGTTTCGTAGCCCAGTTCAATCCCGCCGCCTACATCCTGGGACTCGAGCGCTGGATGCTCGACGCCGGCGTCAAGCTGCTGTACGACACCCGCCTCTGCGCCGTCAAGCGCGCGCGCGGACGCGTCACGCACGTGATCGTCGAGAACAAGAGCGGCCGTTCGGCCC
>CAYVKQ010000464.1:0-2468 GCA_964451945.1 uncultured Lentisphaerales bacterium | reverse complement strand
AGATGGAGCCAGCAGTCGGGGTCGAACCGACGACCTGCTGATTACAAATCAGCTGTTTTATGCAATTATAAGGGCTATTCTTTCAGGTATGTGTTTTTTGTGGTTGCAATAGCGGTTTGAGTGTGCTACTTTCTACCCTGTTCGGGCAAATAGCGGAAGGAACAGGGAATGAAACGGACAACCGGAACACTTGAAAAACGGGGCAAGGTCTATTACGCCGTTTGGACGCACAAGGGAACGCGGCACGTCGTCAGCACGGGACACCGCGACAAGGAACAGGCGCTTGCCTTCCTGGCCGAAAAGGTGGCGCCCTTCCGGGCGCAAAACGAAGTCGCCACCATGCAGGCCATTCAAGGCCGCATCGAGGGATTGACGGCGGAAGCCGCCCGCCTGGCCGACGCCGCCAACCCGCCGCTTACTATCGGCGACACCTGGCGAACGTTCCTGGCGTCCCCTTCCCGCCCCGACTCGGGCGACGCCACCTTGCGCCAGTACGCGGCAGAATGGAACCGCTTCGAGGATTGGGCAGGGGAACAGAAACCCCGGTTGCGCTTCCTGCGGGACGTGCAACGCGAACATGCCGCCGCCTACGCCGCCGACCTGACCGCCGCGCGGTTCGCCCCCGCCACCTTCAACGCCCATGTCAACCTGCTCAAGCTGGCTTGGCGCTGCCTGGGCGAGGAAGCCCGATGCACGGGCAACCCCTGGGAAAGCATCACCCTGAAGAAGCTCAACGCCCTGGCGACCCGCAAGCGGGCGCTGACCCCGGCGCAATTCGAGGCGCTGCTGTCGGCCACCGAGGGCGACCCGGACTTGCATGACCTGCTGACGCTGCTTGCCTGGACGGGACTTCGCCTTGTGGACGGCGTGAAGCTGAAATGGGGCGCTGTGGACTTCGCACGCGGTGTCATCACCCTGGCGCCGCAAAAGACGGCACGGCGGACGGGAAAGCAGGTTCATATCCCCATGTTCCCCACCGTCCGCGCCCTGCTTGATGCCCGTCAAAGCGGGAACGTGCTATCTCCTGGCCGATTCGTCTTCCCCGACCTGGCCGACCTGTACGACCGCGACCGCGGCGCCGCGCTGTCCAAGCGGATAGCCGCCGCGTTCGAGAAGGCTGGCATGGAGACCTCGGAGGAACGCGACGGGCGCGACCGCAAGGCGGTTGTTTACGGAGCGCACTCATTGAGACACTTCTTTGTCACCGTCGCCACGTCCGCCGGAATGCCCGCCGCCATGATAAAGAGCATCACCGGCCACGCGACCGACGCCATGCTTGAGCATTACCAGCAGATCGGCGTTGACCTCGCCGGGGAAGTGGCCGCGCGGATCGGCAACGGGAAGCCGCTTGCCCTGCCCGCTATGGCCGTCCAGTCCGCACCCCTGCCCGAGATGCTCCCCGCCGTCAAAGCCGCCGCCCTGCGCATCCTGGCGGCCCTGGACGCGGGCGACACGGCAACGGCCCGGCGGGAAGCCGCCGCGCTGGCCGGCCAGTGATAGAGCTTGCGCCCCCTGTCGGGTGGCAGGGGGTGTCGAGGTAAACGAAAGGGATACACATGCACACGACACAAACAATGCTGAGCTGGCGGACGCCGGAATTCCTTGCAGAGGAGGCGCACCAGCGCGTGCAATCCGCCTCGGATGCCGCCGCACTCGGGCGCGTAGCCCGTCAGGAGATTGAATTCGCCGGGGATGGCGCTGAACCGGCGCTGGCCGAACTGGCCCGCGAGGCAGTAGCCGCCGCCGAACTGCTGGAGAGCAAGGCGACCGCGCTAGCCGCAAAGTTGAAGAAGGCGGCACGGCGCAAGGCCGCCGCCTGACCGACCCCGATACCGCACAACTCCCGCCCCCGCTGGCCCCCCGCCGGTGGGGGCTTTTCTTTTTGGCCGGGTGTTCCGCGCATAGTGGCGCATTTCTTCATGTTCCTGCCTTCCGAATATCGGCGACTAAATCAAACCAAAGGCAATTTGAAATATGTGATTATCCAACTAAGGCCTAGTGGGCCCGTTGCCGTCAGCACACGCGGCGGCACAGGAGAAACATGAAACATGACACGAGAAAAGTTGCTGCTAGCCGTCGCCACCTGCGACGGTGCCACGCTCGCCCGGATCGCTTCGGCTGTGCGGGGACGTGAGGAAGACACGGCGGACAAGATAGTCCGCTCAATGGAGATCGCTAAGCGGCTTGGCATATCCCGCCGTTCGGTCTCGAACCTGTACGCAAGCGGGGCGCTTCCTGCCGTGCGGTTGCCTGGCAGGACGCGCGCAATCGGAACGCGCGAATCCTCCCTGGCGGCGTTGATCGAGGGAAAGGTAGTGACCGAATGAAATACACCTTCACACCAACCATGCTTTGCCGGTATCGAGCCGAACCCAACGCCGCCTGCCGAACCCGGCCCCGCTGCAAGCGATGCAACCGGCGGCTTCCGTTTGGCGGAAGGTCAAGAGGTCGCAAGTGACCCTTTGGCC
>CAYVKQ010000463.1:0-2492 GCA_964451945.1 uncultured Lentisphaerales bacterium | reverse complement strand
TGGTGGACGGCAGCGGTTACCAGACGATCTACGGGGTTCAGGGCTGGACCTACTTCTCGGCGACGCTGCCCGCCGGCACGCACACGCTGCAGTGGATATACAATCAAAACTACTGGTACGGCAACGACAACTGCGGCTGGGTGGACCAGCTCACCGTTACGCCCGACTGGCCGACGGTCGTGTTCGACACCGTGCAGCAAACCGCCAACGAGTTGGGGAGCGGGGTTTTCGTCACTCTGTACTTGAACCGTACCGAGCCCGCTCCAGTGACCGTGCCCTACACCATCGGCGGCAACGCGGTCTATGGCGCGGACTACACCTGCGCGCCCTCCGGCAGCGTGACCTTCGCGGCGGGGGAGACGACGCAATACGTCGTGGTGACCCCGATTAGTGACGGTATTCCCGAGCGTTCCGAGACCGTCGAGCTGGCGTTGGTTCCGGCCGATGGCGTACTGCTCGGCGACCCGTCCACTAACACGGTGACGATCGCGGCAAGCGACGGCACGCCCATCATCACGTCCTTTGGTTTACAGGGAGGAGGATCGATGGCGACCAACCGCGAGACGGTGTTCGCGGTCACGGTCGATGGAACGGCCGAGGAGTACCGTCTCGGAGAAGACCCGGCGTTCGGCGACGCGGCATGGGGGCCGTTCGTCGCGGCGCCGCCGTTCACCCTTTCGCCGGGATATGGCGTCAAGACGGTCTGGATCCAGGTGCGCCGCTTCATCGATGGCTTCGGCCACGCGCTTTCGGACCCCGTGTCGCTCAGTGTTCAGCTGCTTCCGCCGCTTGCCGAAGCCCTCAATCTCACCGCCGGCACGGTCGATAGCCCGTCGGCCTCGCCCTGGTTCGGCCAACTCGTGGTCTCGCGCGACGGCGCCGCCGCGCAGAGCGGCGCGATCCCGAACTACGGCCAGAGCTCCTGCATCCTGACCGTGAACGGCGAGGGGACGGTCGGTTTCTGGTGGAAGGTGTCCTCGGAGGGATCGTTCGATTATCTCACGTACTATGCTGACGGCGGCTATGGCAACCGCATTTCCGGCATGGGCGGCGATTGGCAATATGTCACGTACACTTTCACGGGACTTGGCACGCACACGATCGAATGGCGCTACACCAAGGACGGCAGTGTTTCGTCGGGCAGCGACTGCGGCTGGGTCGATCAAGTCGATCTGAGCGGCTGGACGCATCCGCAGGTCGCCGCGCCGCAGTTCTCGCCCCCGAGCAACACGTTTTTCACCGTGACGCTCGGCGTGACGCTCTCCTGCGACACCCCCGGCGCGCAGATTCGCTATACGCTCGACGGTTCGGAACCGGACGGGACGAGTGCGATCTACACCAACGCGATCATCCTGACCGAAACGACAACGGTCAAAGCGAAGGGGTTTCTCGCCGGCGCGCCGACGAGCGACCTGGCGGCCGCCACCTACATCTGCTCCAACGCCACGCCGGGGTTCGATCCGCCGTCGGGGACCCTGTTCGTCGATTCGCTGAATGTGTCGATCACCTCCGCCGTGGCGGGAGTGACGATCCACTATACGCTGGACGGTTCGGACCCCGACACCAACAGCGCCGTCTATGCCGCTCCGGTCACGCTGACGGGGCCGACGGAGATCAGGGCCGTTGCCTACGATGGCAACACTCCGGCCAGTGCGGTGGTGTCGGCGACCTATGCGTTGCAGCCGGCCGGCGCGCCCGTCTTCACCCCCGGGGACGGCCTGCTGTTCGACGGCACTCTCGGCGTGACGCTGACGTGCGGCACGGCCGGAGCGGAGATCCGCTATACGCTGGACGGGAGCGAGCCGACGGCGGAGAGCGATCTCTATACGGCCGCGCTGACGGTGTCGAACGCGATGACCCGCGCCCGCGCGCGCGCCTTCAAGACAGGCATGGCGCCCAGTCCCGAATCGTCGGCGTCCTATTTCCGGCGCGGCGGCATCGTGGTCTGGGGCTACGATTACTATGGCCAGTGCGGGGTTCCGGCCGGTCTGACCAACGCCATCGCCTTTTCCCTGGGGGGCTATCACGTTTTGGGCTGCGGAGCGACGGCACGGTGTCCGCCTGGGGCAACCATTGGGACGGACAGTGCGATGTGCCGACCGGGCTTTCGAACGTGGTGGCCGTGGCCGCGGGCGGGAACCATTCGCTGGCGCTGCGGGCCGACGGCACGGTGGCCGCCTGGGGCTACAATGGTTACGGCCAGTGCAACCTGCCGGCCGGGCTTTCCGGCGTGGTGGCCATAGCCGCGGGCGGATACCACTCGCTGGCGTTGCGGGCCGACGGCACGGTGGCCGCCTGGGGCTACAGCAACTATGATCAGTGCGACGTGCCCGCCGACCTCTCCAACGTGGTCGCGGTGACCGCGGGCGAGTACCATTCGGCTGCGTTGCGGTCCGACGGCACGGTGACCGCCTGGGGCTACAACTACCATGGCCAATGCGACGTGCCCGGCGGGCTTGATGCCGTCGGCGTGGCGGCGGGAACGTATCACA
>CAYVKQ010000462.1:0-2500 GCA_964451945.1 uncultured Lentisphaerales bacterium | reverse complement strand
TTTATTTTTTTTCCGCCGGCCCCCGGGAGCGCCCCGGCGGGGGAAGGTAGGACAGCCTGTCCGAAAGAAGAACGCTCAACGCTGAACGCTCAACGCTGAACGCTGAAGCGGGGAGAGTAACCACGAAGAGCACGAAGAGCACGAAGGGGGAGAAGGGGGGGAGAGGGGGGAAGAGAACGCTCAACGCTGAACGCTCAACGCTGAACGAAGGACGAGGACGGGGACGAGCAAAACCGGGGGTTGGCGGGGTTGGGCGGGGTTGGCGGGGTTGGGCGGGGTTGGGGGTTGGGCCGGCGGGGGCTCACCACGAAAGGGAAGCAGGGGGCGCGACCGATTTTTGCGCGCGGCTCCGCGCGCTTTCTATCGCGGAGCCTGCTCCGCGGGTTACGTGCCCCCGAACTGGTTTTCACAGCACGCGGGCGGCGAGCGTATGCCACGGAATGGCGGACAGCGCCGACGAAAAGGGCTCATCTTTCGGGATCGGTGCGGCAACATAGCCGCGCGCCTTGGGAAAGAGCGGCAACAGACGGCTCAGTGTGCTGAAATGTTCCGCCCGCGGTGTCGCGCTCTGCTTGATTTCCACCAGCGTGACGGAGGATCCGGCTTCGACCACGAGATCAATCTCGTTGCGGTTGGAGTCCCGGTAAAAGAACAGTTCCGCGTTGCGCGCGAGGCTAGCCTTCCGCTTGAGGCATTCGAGTACGACCAGGTTCTCGAAAAACGCTCCGGATTGAGGCCCGCCACGCAGCAATTCCGGATCGGGATAACGCAGCAGCCAGGCGGCGAGGCCGGTGTCGCCGAAATAGAGTTTGGGTGTCTTCACGACACGGCGCGTCATATTTCGCGAGTAGGGGCGCAGCATAAAGACAAGGCCCGTGCTTTCGAGCAGCGAAAGCCAGCGCTGGACGGTGGAGAAGCTGACCCCGGCCTCCTTGGCGATCTCGTTGAGATTCAGCAGGCACCCCACGCGCGCGGCAAGGAGTTCGACCACATTCTGAAACAGCCGCAGATCATGGACCGCCGTGAGGAGTCGGATGTCGCGTTCCAGATAGGTCTGGACGTACGACGCGAAGAACCGGTTGCGGTCGGCCCCGTGCACGGCGATCTCGGGATAGAACCCCGTGAAGAGTCGGCGAAAGCAGTCAGGTGCCGTGACGGGCTGCCAGCCCAGTTCGGCGCACGAGAAAGGGTGCAGGCGATAGACCGCCGCCCGGCCGGCCAGAGACTCGCCAAGTCCGGCCATGAGGGGAAAGACCTGGGAGCCAGTCAGCAGGAAACGCCCATTCGCGCGGCGGTCGGCATCCACCGCTATCTTGACGTGTGGCAGCAGTTCCGGCAGATGCTGGATTTCATCGATGATCAGCCGTGGCGCCCGCGTCAGGAAGGTCCGCGGATCCTCCCTCGCGGCTTGCCGGGTCAGCGGATCATCAAGTGTCATATACGCTGCGTCCGGGAAGAGGTGCTGTAACAGGGTGGATTTCCCCGTCTGTCGGGCACCGGTCACGACGACAACCGGAAACTGACTTGCGGCGGCGCTGATCTCCTGCTGGATTTCGCGAACGACATACATGCTTTCCATGGCGCGTATCTTACCACCGAGGAGTATGCAATTTCAACAAAAAATAATTAAACCGCATAGTTCAGCGTTCAGGGGCTTTAGCCCCGTCTCTCGCTCGTCCATGGGTCAATCCGCGTTACGCCCACTGTCTGGTCTGAGACACCCCGGCTCCATCACTGCGGCTAGGCGAAGCCGCCTTCGCCCCACCTTTCTGTGCTGAATCGTGTGCGCAAAGCGGTGCAGCCCTGTGCGCGGCTAGGCGGGACGCCGTCGCCCCACCCTGGGGGCCGTAGCGCTAAACCGAGTGGGCGCGCGGATCCTTTTTGAGTGCGCGCGGCTCCGCGCGCTTTCTATCGCGGAGCCTGCTCCGCGGGTGGCGCACCCCCCGAACTGGTCTCTACCGCCGCGGGCGGCGGGACAGAAAGCGCGCGGAGCCGCGCGCAGTCAAAACTGCGGCTCCCCATGCGCCCGTTCGCGGACAGGCAGGAATGCCTGTCCTACCTTGCCACTCCCGGTCCGATGCGCTATCTTCCGCGGCATGCACTCCAAAGCGCTGACCATCGGCCTGACCTACGACCTACGCGACGACTATCTCGCGCGCGGCTACTCGCTCGAGGAGACCGCCGAGATGGACAAGCCGGAGACCATCGAGGGCCTCGAGACGGCCCTCGCCGCGCTGGGCCACCGGGTCGTGCGGATCGGATCGGCAAATCAGCTCGTCTCCGCCCTGGCGGCCGGCGGGCGCTGGGACCTGGTCTTCAACATCGCCGAGGGCCTCTTCGGCCGCGGCCGCGAGGCGCTGGTGCCGGCGCTGCTCGACGCCTACCGCATCCCCTACACCTTCTCGGATCCGCTGGTGATGGCGCTGACGCTCGACAAGGCGCTGTCCAAGACCGTCGTCCAGGCCGCCGGCCTGGCGACGGCCCCCTTCGCGCGGCTCCA
>CAYVKQ010000461.1:0-2505 GCA_964451945.1 uncultured Lentisphaerales bacterium | reverse complement strand
CGACGTCGTGAAAGACGGGGTCAGTCTGCCAGGATCCCAGCGGCGTCGGTTCCCCGTTGTTGCTCTCGGCCCGGTACACGCGATAGTGCGTGGCGCCTGGCACGGCATCCCACGTCACGACGATCCGGTCCGTTTGCGAGCCATCGGTCGCCGTCACGCCCATGGGTGGAGCGAGCGCGCGCCACCCGGCGTCGGACGGGCTGAACGCGCTCGGTCTCAACTCGCCCGCCTCGCCGGCGGCCTGGATGAAATACTGGTACGTCCGGGCCGGATCCCCGAAGTAGTCCCGGAACGCGAGACCGGTCTGCCATGCTCCCAGCGCCTCTTTTGGCCCGTCCGGCGTCTCGGCGCGTAAGACTCGGTACTGCGTGGCGTACGGCACCGCCTGCCACGTTACCGCGACATTGCCGTGGTAGGGGCCGTCGGAAGCCTGCACGCCCGCAGGTGCCGCCACTGCGCGCCATCCTGGATCTTTTGTGCTGAAGACGCTTGGTCGTTCGCCCGAGGGACCGATCGCGGCCCGGACGTAGTAGGTGTAGATCCGCGTAGGATAGGCGCTGGTGTCGTTGAAGGACAACCCATGCCGCCATCCGCCAATGGCCGTTGGCGGCTGGCCGGTCGACGAGGAGCGGAGAACCTGGTAGACAGCGGCACCCGGCACGGGATCCCAGGTGATCGTAATGCGGTCCAAATGGATCCCGTCGGTCGCCGCGACTCCGGTAGGGGCGGGCGTGGCATAGGTCAGCGTGGCGTCGATCCCCTGGATCGTGGACGCCGCGCCGACATCGACCCGTGCGCCGTTCCAATGGAACACATGGTCTTCGTGGAATTCCCGGGCATACCAGCCGCTGGGATCGAAGAACTCGATGCGGTAGGAGCCCGCCGGCAATCCCGTGATCTGGTACGCGCCGGTGGCGCCCGCCGTGGCCATGCCCGCGATGGCGTCGTCGGTCAATGCGGAGACCACCGCGCCCGCCAGCGGCCTGCCGCCCGGCGCGTAGACCGTGCCCGAGATCGTGCCGCCCGTCGCCGAGGCGGCGACGAGGGCCAGGAGCCACACGAGACATGACTGACGGGGCCGTTTCATCTTCCCCTTGCTTCTCCATCCGGACGGGCCGCCGCACGGCCCGTCTCCCATCCGTGGAGCACGGGCTCGCCCCGGAAGTCGCGCCCCCATTCAAGCCCGTCGTAGACGCACGGCAGCACCTCGGCGCCCGTGGCGTCGATCAGCCCCCAGCCCTCCTTGCGCCGCGCCGGAAAGCGCCCGTTCCACGCCGCGCCGATCATGTCGAAGGTCGGTTCCGCCACCCAGCGGCCCCTGCGGTCGATCAACCCCCAGCGCCCGGCCTCGGCGGCGGGCGCGACCGCGCCGGAAAACGCCCCCAGCGCCTCGAACCGGGGCTGAACCACCCAGCGGCCCTGGAGATCCACCAGGCCCCAGCGCCCCTCGCGGCGCACCTCAAGCAACCCCGCCGACCACGCCCCGACTTCCTCGAACCACTCCTTGATCGGCAACCTTCCGTCCGCGCGGATCAGGGTGCCGCCGGCCGTGGTGCGCAGCACGCCCACGCCGTCCCGCAGACTTTCAAATTCCGGAAGCCCGTCGAGAGCCCCTTCCCATTCCCGGACGACCTGGCTGGATTTGTCGTACAACCGCACCTGCCGTCCATCCTTGCCCGCGAGCAAGACACCCCAGGGCCGCATCCGGGAATGGCGCAAGGGCACCCGCACCTCCTCCGTGGCGAGGTCGATCACGCCGATTCCTCCCTCACGCGTCGCCCACGCCAGCGGACGGAAGGGATCGGGCAGCGGCACGAGACTTAAATAACGATTCGCGCTGCGCCACTGGCCGTTGCTGGCATTCAGCAATCCGATTTTGCCATGCTGCCAGCCGGCCCACACGGTCGGCGCCAGCGCCTCGACCCGGTCGAAGACCATCGGCGCGCGCTCGGTTCCGTTGGCGGACACCACACCCCACTGGCCGGATGCCGACTGGGCAGCCCAGCATTCCGTCTCGTCGCCGAGGGGTTGCAGCCGTTGGTAGCGAGGCTCGAAGCGAATGCTCCCCTCAAGGGAAACGAGCCCCCAGCGCTCGCCTAGCCGGACGCTGACGGCATCGTCCCGGACCAGACCGGCTTCATCGAAACGCGCGTCCGTCAGCTTCGCGCCGTCGCGGCCGAGCAAACCCCACTTCCCGCCCTGCCGGAAGCTCCAGACACGCGGCTCTTCAGCAAACCACCAGAGGTCGTCGAAGGCGGGCCGAACCACCCACTCGCCCGCCTCGTCGATCAGCCCCCAGAGGCCGGCCTCCGCCGCCGCCGCGCGTCCGCCGCGGAAGGGTCGCGCCGCCTCGAAGCGTGCCGGGATCTTCACCACGCCCTGCCGGTCGATGTAACCGTGGCGCCCTTGGTCGACGATCAGCAGCAGCGAATCGTCCTGGCGCATGAAGACGCCCGTGCGCGAGGTCCGGCCCAGCAGATGCCCCGCGCGATCCACATAGCCGTA
>CAYVKQ010000460.1:0-2529 GCA_964451945.1 uncultured Lentisphaerales bacterium | reverse complement strand
ATCCCGAAGGCGGCATTGACCGGCGAAGCCGATCCCCAGAATGATGCGGATTGGATTGACATGACGGGCGAGCCGCTGGCGGTGGCCAGGAAGATAGCCAGGGGCATCGAGGCGTGGCTGGCCTTCTACCCCGTGGTGACCCGCACCTCCACCTACAAGGCCCGCCCCGATCCGGCGAACTGCGGCAAGATACAGGAGCCTCCCGTGTCGGTGGCCGGCACCTACACCTGGCTCAAGACTGCCGATCGGATCGTGCAGAACGCCAAGAAGCAGTATGTGCGCACCGAGCAATGGACGGCGTCCGACGCGTGGGACACCGACCTCTACGAGGCCGCCACATGATCCGCGAACTCCAGAAGGGCGACCGCCTGACAGCCGACTACCTCCGCGAGCTCGTCCGCGAGGTGCGCCGCGGCCGCGTCGCGGCCGGCCACGGGCTGCGCCTGACCGAGACGCCAAACGGCGCGGTTATCAGCCTGGCACAACACCCGTTCATTCCGCGCCCCGTGACAGGCAACTACTACCCCTTCGGAGCGCAGTACCCGTTCGGCATCAGCATCGACGGCGCCGCGGTCACGGTGCATGCGCAGGTAATCTACCGCGGCGGCGTGCCGCTGAAGCTGGCGGAGAGCACCGTGACGATCACTGCCGACTACGACTGGGCAGTGCTGAAGATCGTGCCGGCCGCCAGCGAGGGCGAAGATACGCTGTCGCTGGTGCGCATGGCGGACGCGGGTGGATACCCGCCCGGCGACGACCAAGGCAACGGATGGATCCTGCGCGGGCTGCATCAGTTCCGGCTAGCCGACGGGGCCGCCTCCTGGCACAAGGCCGGCTGGGTCGGCGCCGACCTGGGAATGATGGGATACTGATCGGGCGATCATGGCTGTAGAATGGAAACGAGTCACGCTGCATAACGGTAGCTTCTACGCGACCGTCACGGCGCTTGCAATCGGCGCGGGCGCGCTGCTGTGGTACGAGCGCGACCAGCCGCTCTATCCAACCACGCGCGACGAGGCCGAGGTGCGCTTCGCGCTGCTGGAACGATGGCTGGCCTCGTATACCGTGAAGAACACTATCGGAAACTTCGAGACACTTACGAATGTCGTGGGGTTCTATCCCTCGCGCTGGTTCTGGACGCACAAAGACGCCTTCGATGGTGAGTTGACTGCTGCCAACATGACATCTTGGCTTGCCAGTGACTTTGTCGACTTATGGCCCATCGGCGGCATCAACGGGCTACAGCGACCGGTCGATGATCCACGCTATGCGTTTGTCGTAGCCGACAGCGAGGAGATGGGGACCGATTGGTGGAAGAGCAACATCTACGCCGACGCGACCGGGTTCGGAGATTACCAGTATCTGCACACCAACGCGTTCTATATGGCGACGAACATGCTCACGCAGATCGGCAGGGCGCTCAGCGCGATGCGCTGGACGCGCATGGAACGCGTGGGAAACGACACAGGGGATCCATCTGGGGTTATTCGGTGGATTGGGGAAACGTGCATCAATGGATCGCTGGACGCCGCCTTCGAGGAGGCGCTGGATTCCTGCCTGTCCGCCACGCCGATCGATTCAGATGGGCAGCCGATCGATGTGGCGGCGTACACCAACAGTCCGCTGGAAGAACACGTCGTCTCGGTGTACTACGAGGAAAAAAGCTATCCAACCAGGTGGGAAGTGAGCGTGTTAGAGCGCGCCGACTTCAATCCTCGGGCGGTTGTCAATTTAGTAGCGACCAACGTCACGGTCTGGCATGTGGGCGCATTCTCGACCAACGCCTACTGGGACATAGACGAGTTCTACCACCCCTACGGCGTCCTGGGGACGTGGGAAATAGTTAAGGCGCGACTGGCGGATACGTCCCAGGGCAAAGGCTACACCGAGGTGCTTTTTGATTGGCAGGGCCGTATACCACGGCAGGAAGCCGCCGCTCTGATACGACCGACGGGAGATCCGTACTATGGGCGCATCACGATGGGATGGGCTAGGGGCCGCAATTACTTTTTCGGCGACTGGCAGTTCCAGTGCCTGACCAACCGTGCGGCATTTTGGAGATAAGGAGAGCATAGAGATGACAAATTCCGTGCGCCATGCAATCGTGCTGGCCTCTGTTGCGGGAATGGCGGCCGCCGCCTCGCCCGTCCGCGTGATCCGGACCGTCGAGACGCGCGAGCCTGCCGACCACGCCCTCGCGATCATGCACGGCGAGTCGATCGAACTCCGCGTCCGCCTCCTCAACTACGCCGCCCCGGTGGATCTCACGGGATGGTCGATCGTGCTGCACGGCCAGACCAACGGCCAGGCGGCGGCCGAGTCCTATCAAGTCGCCGGAGTCGCCGGCCTGCCAGCCGACGCCGCCGCCGCCGCACAGGGCTGGGCATCCGTCCTCGTGCACGTCTCCGCGTGGTGGCCGGCCGATGCCGCCGCCGGCCGCTGGACACTCGTGGCTGCATCCCCGGCAGCCGATGTCCGCGTCATGCGCGCGGGCGGCCCGCTGACCGTCCGCGGCACCGCCGCGGCCGA
>CAYVKQ010000459.1:0-2529 GCA_964451945.1 uncultured Lentisphaerales bacterium | reverse complement strand
CCGCCATGGGCGCCGCCGCGATAACTGCCCTGCCCCGCGCCCGGGCCCTTGCCCGCGTAAAATCCCCGCGCCGTGACATTGATTGCGCCGTTGGAGCGGACAGTCAGGTTGCCGGCGAGGGTGAGCGTCAGCCGCCGCGCATCGACACCTACATTGGAGAGGTGGGAGAGCACACCGTTCGTCCCGATCGTCAGGTTCGTCAGCGGCTTGGAGATGCCGTCGCCCAACACCGCGTAGCCGTCGATGAGCCAGTCCGCGGGATAGGTGACGGCGTCGTCGGCGGCGAGGTGGAGCAACGATTCCCCCGGGCCGGCGCAGGTCGGCGCAAACGTGCCGACATCGAGCGCGGTGTCGGCGCGTAGGCCCAGGACGCCCTGGCGGCGGATCGTCACGTCGTCGAAGCTGTTGAGATCGACGCCCGGCGGCATCCGCGTCGAGAGGGTGTAGGTGACGGCGTTGTTATTGTCGATGATCAGGCTGTCGCTGCCGTCGCCCGCCCGGCGGTAGACCGTTCCCGCCGCCGCCTTGGGAGGCCGCCCGGAGCCGCCGTAGGCCGTGCCGGCGCCGCTCCACGGGGCGAAATCCGCTTCCGGATCGGTCAGCACGAGGGCGACCCGCCCGCCGCCGCCGTCGCCGCTGTTGGAGGCGTTGCCGCCGTCGGCGCGGATGTCACCGGCGCCGTTCAGGCGCGCCGTGGTCAGGAGGATGCTGCCGCCCGCGCCCGCGCCGTTCGACGTATCGGCGCCCCGGGCGCTGATACGGCTCCCCGCGGCCAGCGTCGTGGTTCCCGTTACAGTCACCCAGACCGCGCCGCCGCCCTTGGCGCCGGCGCCGCCGCTGCCGAGGTTCGTCGGGGAGTGGATCGAACCGTAGGTGGCGTCGTTGACGCTGACATAATCGTAGCGCGTAGCGGCGCCGCCGTGCGCGCCGCCAAGCAGAGTCGCCCCTTTACCGGGACCTTGTCCGGCGTTGTAGCCGCGCGCGTCGGCGTGGAGGACGGCGTTGCTGACGAAGAGGTCGCCGTTGATGGTGACGCACAGGCGGTTCGCCTCGACGGTTGTGTTCGCCGCGTGCGTCCAGGCGCCGCCCAGGAGCGTCACATTCCCGTTCACCGTAAAGTTGGTGAAGCCCGCCGTCCCGTAGACGGTCTGAACCGTGACCGTCCCCGCGTAGCCTGCCGCCTGGGTCCACGAGGCGACGGTTGCGGGGAGGGCGGCGTCCCACACCAGGTTGCCGCCGGAGGCGATGACGACCGCGTCCGCGGGCGACGAGGGGACCGTGTCCCAGCCATCGGTCCAGGTGCAGGTCTCGGCGCGGGAAATCCCGCTG
The DNA here is from genome assembly GCA_964451945.1 of uncultured Lentisphaerales bacterium. Classification (GTDB taxonomy): domain Bacteria; phylum Verrucomicrobiota; class Kiritimatiellia; order RFP12; family JAAYNR01; genus JAAYNR01. Next base: position 1,200 of record CAYVKQ010000459.1, on the reverse strand, counting down.
GCCAGGGCGACGCATGCCGCGAGCATTCCCGCGGACGTTCGCGTACGGTTTGCTTTCATGGCTTGCCTCCTCCTTTGTTTCTGTCACCAGTTCATGAACAGATAGGGGTGGACGAATCCCTGCAGCCAGTCCATGGGATAGAGCTCCTCGCCGTCGCCCTGCAGGCCGGGGGTCGGGCAGGCGTCGTCCGAGCCGCCCTGGTTGATCAGCAGGGCCGCCTGGACCTGCATCGCCTTCATCTTCTGCCAGTTGGTCCCGAAGGAGCGCCGGTTGAGGGTGTGCCAGAGGCGCTTCCCGCCAGGCAGCGGCCCGTAGAGGAACGTCTCGCCGGCTTCGCCCTTGAGCACGGTGAGGTCGAGGAACCCCTCGAAATAGAGGTCGGCGGCGGTGATGCCCCAGGAGATCGGCCCCTGCGGGCGGTCCGCCAGGAACACCGACGGCTCCTTGACGAAATCGAGGTCGAACTCGTCGAAGCCCTGACGCACGATGTCGACCGGCTTGCCGGCGGACCCGTCCGGCTCGGGCGCCGAGGTCATGTAGGCAAGGAGGTTGTTGACCAGGATCGTGCTGACGGGATCGACGCCGTAGCGGTTGGAGACGTCGACCTGGCAGAAGAGCATCCGCCCCTTGCCCGCCGCGTATTCGAGCAGCGCCGCCTCCTGCAGGTCGAAGCCGCAGGCGACCAGGGCGCGGCAGGCGCCGAGCTGCGGACGGACCAGGGAGTAGGTCGCGACGCTGTTGTCGTTGCCCCATTCGGGGAAGCGGTCGGTGGCGACGCGCGCGGCCTTTCCGGGCGCGGCGGGCGGGTAGGGATCGACCAGGTTGCTGTCGCCCTTGAGGTAGAGGAAGTCGCCGTCGCCAAGCCCCTCCAGCGCGGGATGGCCCGGCGCGACGGCGAAGGCGCGGCGCCAGCGCGACTGCTCGGTCTGCAGCCCCCACACGTTGTCGAGCGCCTGCTCGAACACGAGCACCCGCATGCCGTTGCGGACGTTGACGCCGAAGTCGTAGCCCATCTTGCGGTAGAGGAGCCCGGCGAACGCCTTGCGGTGCGCTTCGTCCTTCAGCGCGTTGCGGCCGACGACGAGCAGGGCGCCGGGGTCGGGCAGCGTGCCGCCGACCTCCGCGAAGGCGACGCCGGCGCGGGCGAGCAGGGCGCGGGTGTCGCCGACCGGGTCGTAGAGGTGGACCGCGGCGGCGCCG
>CAYVKQ010000458.1:0-2531 GCA_964451945.1 uncultured Lentisphaerales bacterium | reverse complement strand
TCTCGACAAAGAGGCCGCTCTCGTCGATAAAGGGGATTTTCTTGGGGTTGTCGGGATCGCTGCGCCGCAGCATAGCTAGGCATTCGGCGTTGCCCGTGCCAAGGAAGGTATAGGAGTATCTCCCGGACGTGTAGTTGTCCTGCGGGATCGGCCACTTCTTGTACTCGTGGCGGTAGCGCTGGACCGCCGCTTCGAGGACGCGGCAGGTCAGTTCGTACCGTTTGACGCGGGCGGTGCGGAAGGCCCACTGCGCGGCGGTGATGGCGATCCCGAGGAGCATGGCGATGATCACGATCACGGCCAGCAGCTCGACCAGCGTGAAGCCGGAGCGGCCGCGGAACGAGCCGATTGTTACCTTTTTTGACATAACAAACCTTTTTGGACCCAGAACTCAGGACCCAGGACGCAAAACCCAACGCCTAACGCCTAACTCCTAACGCCTAACGCCTAACGCCTAACTCCTAACGCCTAACGCCTAACTCCTAACGCCTAACCCCTCTCTCAATAAACCACGATGTCGTCGTTGGTTCCCATCTTGCCGTCCTTGCCCGGCGAGGCGACCACCACGGCCGCCTTTATCTGTTGGCCCGCCTTCGCCGGGTTCGGGACCTGGCCGTCGTAGTCGGTGTCGAACCAGAGCGAGAAGAGATGTCCCCAGCTGTCTTTGAGCCCTTCAGTCCGTTCCTTTTCCTTTGTTTCAAGGAAATAATAACCCATGGAGGGTGTGTTGCCCGACATGCGGTTCAGGATTTTCAGATGGGCGCTATCGGCACTGAACGCACTGGTTTCCGAGGCATTGCGGATCGCGTCCGGCCATTCGCCGAGCGCCTGCAGATGGCGCGTCCACGCCTCGGCGAGCTGCTTGGCGGTGTCGCGGGTGACGGTGCCGCGCGCCTTCTCCTTCATGCCGGCGAGGATGGAGGTGCTGATGCCGAGGAGAAGGCCGATCAGCGCCACCACCACCAGCATCTCCAGCAGGGAGAAGCCGCGGCGGCGCGGCGCCTGGGCGGGGGCTAAAGATGTCGATAATGTCGACATTGTCGATAATATCGATATTATCGAGTTTCTCGCTGTGCGCGAGCCCCGGCTCGCGGCGAGCCCCTCTGGTAACCGGTTTTCTGCCATTGCCGCCCTTTGCTCACTTTTTCATGAAGACGCCGATGTCGTCGCCGCCGCCTTTTTCGTCCGTTTTGTTGGGGCCGTCCGACCAGATCTTGTAAGACTGGTGCGGCGGCAGCGACTCGTAGTGCAACTCGTGGTCCCAGGAGTCATAGATCGTCTGGCCGCCATTGACGTGGTGCGGGTTCTGGTCAGTGCCGCCGCGGTGGAATCCGTCGCCTCGAGGGCCGCCGATGACGCCGTCGAGGAACGGCTCCCACCGTTTGACGGCGTTGAGGTCGCGTTCCTGGTCGATCTGGGAGGGCGTGTAGGAGTTCCATTGCTTGTTTTTGTAGAGTTGGGAGACGTTGTCATTGAAATAAGGCGAGCCCGCCTTGACCGTCTCGTAGCGCGGTTTCAGAAAAGCCACCAGCCCCAGGGTGAACAACCGCTTGGCCGGGTCGTCGGTTTTTTCGTTGTAGGCGTCGAGAAAGTCGGTGCCGCTCCACTTCTTCCATTTGCCGGTGTATTCCATCGGGTATTCCAAGCGGACCGGCTGGATACCTTCATAGAACGGCACGGGGGGGTACTGGCCGTATTCGGCGAAGAATTCCTCCAGCGCCGCCTTGACCTTCTCGATCTTGGCCTGGGTGGCGGCGCGGTCGGCCTGTCCGCCCGCGCCGCCGAGGGTGCGGATAAGCAGGCCCATGAGCAGCGCCATGATGAGCACCACCACCAGCATCTCGACGAGGGTGAAGCCGCGGCGGCGGGACCGGAACGCGGATGTCGTCGATAATATCGATATTATCGACAATATCGACTTTTCCGGGCGGCGGGGCGACCGCCCGCAACTCCCTGAACCTTGAACCCTTAACCCTGTCTCCTGCTTCATGGCGCGCCTCCTTTCTTCTCCTTAGCTGGTCTGTCCGCTGAGGGTGCCGATGATCGAGATCAGCGGCAGGAACATGGCGATGACGATCGTGCCGACCACGACCGCCAGGAACATGATCAGCAGCGGCTCGATGATCGAGGTGAGTCCGGCGACGGCGTTGTCGACCTCGTCGTCGTAGGTGTTGGCGATGCGGATGAGCATGTCGGGCAGGGCGCCCGTCTCCTCGCCGACCTCGACCATGGCGACCACCATCGGGGGAAACACCTTGGCCTGGGCCATCGGGCCGGCCATGCTCTCGCCCTCCTTGACGCTGTCGTGGATGCTCTGGATGGCGCGGGCGATGACGCTGTTGCCCGCCGTTTCGCGGACGATCACCAGTGCCTGCAGGATCTGGACGCCCGAGGAGAGAAGCGTGCCGAGGGTGCGTGTGAGGCGGGCGATCGAGCTGCGGCTGTTGAGGGAGCCGAAGACCGGGACTTTGAGCTTGATCGCGTCGATGACGTAGCGCCCCCCCTTGGTGCGCACCCAGAGGTTGTAGAGC
>CAYVKQ010000457.1:0-2539 GCA_964451945.1 uncultured Lentisphaerales bacterium | reverse complement strand
CGTGAACAGGCGTACACGCTCGCCACCGCGACAAGCACACTTTCCGGCAAGCCTGATGTCACGGGGATCGACGATTTACAAGGCTGGCGCCTGCTGGTTCAAGGCCAAACTTTGAAACTCGTCTATGTGCGGCCGCGGACGGTGCTGATTATTCTGTAACGCGGTTCGCCTGTTTTTTAAAATGCTCGCGCCCGCCAATAACCCGGCGGGCGTCGTCCGCGGTTAAACGTCCTTGCCGGATCGGGTTGCGAAACTAAGAGGGGCCTGCCCCTTGCGGGACAGGCCCCTCTGGCGGCAAGACGACAACCGTCGTACTACACCGTAACCTCTTTCATCTCCCAGCCCTTGCGGAAAACCGGCTTGACGAAAGCGTTCGCCTTTTCGTTGTTGGTGAAACGCATGTTCTGGGCGTCCCACAGTAGCTTCTCGTTCGGGAAACGCCAGGAGATCGCGCCCAGCAGCATCCACTCCGTGTAGGGCGCCGAGATGCTGAAATTCGAGCAGGCCGCGGGGCCACCCTTGCAAGCGCGGAGCCAGTCCTTGAAGTGTCCCGGCGAACGCGCGATCACCTCGGGCGGCCGCTTGTACTCCTTCATCTTGGCTTCCGGGATCAGGCGCACGCCCTCGCCGCGTCCCGTCGTTCCCATGAAACCCTTGGTGCCGACAAAAATTTCGTTGTACCGCTGGACATCCTCGCGCGTCAGACCTTCCGGAACATTGAACTTGCCGCAAGTCTTGCCTTCGTACCAGTACACCGACACGGGCGGCATCTTGCCGCCGGGCACAAACTCATTCGGGCGTTCGCCGAAATCGAACCGGCAGGCGTAGTGCGGATAGGTCACCTCGTTGGCTCCTTCAACCGCGATGCATTCCACGCTGAGCGGATCGGCTAGTTGCAGCCCCCAATTGGCGGGGCCCATGATGTGGATGCCCCAGTCGCCGATCATCATCGTGCCGTAGTCCAAAAAGCCGCGCCATTGGATCGGCGCGATCTTGGCGCTGTAGGGGTGCATCGCCGCGCGACCGGTCCAGAGATCCCAGTCGAGCGTGCGGGGCACCTCTTCGCCGGCAGGCCATGCTGTGATGCCGCGCGCGAACCCGCCGCCGTGCATCGCGTGAACCTCTTTGATATCGCCGAGATCGCCGTTCCAGATCGTCTCGCACGCGATGCGCGTGGCCGGGTGCGAGTAGCCCTGGTTGCCCATCTGCGTGGCGACCTTGTACTTCCGCGCGGCCTTGGCGAGCTGGCGGCACTCCCAGACCGATTGCGCCAAGGGCTTCTGGCAATGCACATGCAGGCCGCGTTCCATCGCCCACAGCGCGACGGTCGCGTGCATGTGATCGGGGATCGTGATCGTGATGCCGTCCAGATTCTTGCCCTCCTTGTCCAGCATCTCCCGGAAATCGCGGTATTTCTTGGCTTTCGTGTAGTATGAGGCTTGATTGTTCAGGAATTTCTCGTCAACGTCGCAGAGCGCGTAGATGTTCTCGCTGTTGACGTTGCGAACGTCGCCGACGCCCTGCATGCCGCCAACGCCGACGCAGCCGAGGTTCAGCTTCTCGCTCGGCGCCGGTTGCCCGGACTGCGCGATGACGTGCCGCGGCACGATGGAAAACACCGCTCCCGCTGTCAGTGTGGAACCCAAGAACGAGCGCCTCGACAGATCCGCCGCCGCTTTTGTCTGTTTTTTCATAAAGCCATGAGCCTTTCTTCGTGTTTATACCAGCGCCTGTTTGCAGAACTGCACGCACTTCGCGACTTCTTTCACCGCGTCGGAATCCTTGGGAACCGCGTACTCCAGCTCGATGTCGGCCGGGAAAGACAGCTTGTTCGTCTGCATGTACTTCAGCGCCGCCACAATCGGCGTGTCGCCCTGCCCGAACGGCATGTTGGCGCCTTTATTCGCCCTGCTTTTACGGTCTTTGAGGTGCAGGCTGAGAATCCTGTCGCGGTATTTCTCTATGATCTCGAGCACCGAATCGTCATTCGCGGCGACATAGTGGCCGATGTCAAGATTGATCGCAAGGAACTTGCCGTATGACAGGATCGGGCCGTCGTAGGTCTTGGCGTTGATCTGGGTGTGGTTGTGGAAGCCGATCATGATCTGGTGCTTGTCCGCGATCGGCCCGAGGCGCTTGGCCGCAACATCGGAGATCTCGCGGGTGATGCCCTTGGCGCCGAGCGCTTTGGCCGCGCGGAAGTAATAGTCGATCTTTTCGTCCGTCACGGACTTGTCGCCGATGTTGCCGAACTTGACGATGTGGATTTTGACGCCCGCGTCCTCATACATTTTCCGCAGCGCCACGTACTTGGCCATGTCGTCGTCCGGGGTGCCGGATGCCGCGTCGGCAGGTGCCTTGAACCCCTCGGCCGTGTCGCCCATCAGTTCGATCGAGCTGATGCCGCTGGCGACGACAAGCGGCAGCAACGACACGGCGTCGTGGCGCCGTGAGCGGTAGCTGTAGGTGATTGTCCCTATCTGGACGCCGCCGAACAACGAGTCGGGTTTAGCGTCCGCCCCGAACGCCTTGCGCGGAG
>CAYVKQ010000456.1:1541-2544 GCA_964451945.1 uncultured Lentisphaerales bacterium | reverse complement strand
TGGTGTAGGCGTACAGTTCGTTGAACCCCTCGATCGAGACGCGCTGCGCCCAGTTTCTCCAGGCCAGGCGCCGGTTGGGCGTCAGCGCGCCGATGTCGCCGTTGACCGATGCCTCCGCAATTCCGGCCTCGCGGCAGAATTCCCGCCACCCCGCCGCCCACAGCGTGTCGGGTTTGAAGTCCATCGACTCCTCGCCGTAGACGACGCCGTCGGTCACCGCGCAGAGCGCCGCCGGCAGCTGTTGCCGCAGGCGCAGCCAAAACCGGTCGGCCGCGACCGGGTCCAGCAGGATGCGGCCCGGGTGGTCAATCGGCGCGACCCGGGGGAAGATGGCTTTTCCCGCCGCGTGCGCGCGGCGGATGTGCTCGCCGTCCTGCGGCGCCGCGCACGTGTAGTAGGCGGTATAGGGGGTGAGCGCCGAGATCGGGGAATCGGGGATGCCGCACATCCAGACGCGGGCGTGCGCCCCGGTGACGGCATGCGCGGCCGGCGGGGGCGGTGGCGGCGGTCGCCCCTCCGTGCGGGCCAGCGCGTCGTCCAGATAGAGGCGGGCGGCCGGGTCGCGCGTGGCGTCGCGCGCGGCGCGGATCGCCGCGGCGTCGCCGCCCGCCGCGTGCCGCGCCAACAGGACGGCGGCGTGGAAGCGGACCCACCCGTGACCGTCGGTCAGCGCCGCCACCGCCAGCGGGCGGGCGCGTTCCGGCGCGCGCGCGCCCAGTGCGGCCAGGGCGGCGGCGCGCGCGTGCGGGTCGCGGTTGGCGCAGGCCTCGGTCAGCCGTGCGAACGCCTCGGGGGCGGGATCGGCCGCCAGCCGCTCGATCAACCGGCGCCGCGCGTAGGGATGGGCCGTCTCCAGATCGAGCCGGGCCCGTTCGAGCCGGTCCGTCGGCGCATGCGCGGCCAGCCACGCCCGTGCCGGATCGGCGACGGAGGCCGCCGGCTCGTTCGCCAGCCGGATCACCGCTTCCCGAACGGACGCGTCGGCGGCCGCGTGCGGCCAGGC
>CAYVKQ010000456.1:0-1531 GCA_964451945.1 uncultured Lentisphaerales bacterium | reverse complement strand
GGAGGTGAGCACCGTCGTCACCACGCGGGGGTCGGGATCGTCCAGGAGGCGCCGGAGATCGGCCGTGTCCAACGCCTGCAACCGGCACAGCCCCGTTGCCGCGGCCAGCCGGATGGCGTTGTCGGCGGCGCGGGAGTATTTCTGAAAGGCGGGGATGTCGGCGGCCGTCGGCGCGTCGGCCAGCGCCTGCAGCGCCTCCGCCGGAGGGCGCTCCCCCCCGGGCGCGGCCAGCAGGGCGCGCACGCGGGCGGCGCAGCGGTCGGCCGCGTATCCGCGCGCCCGGAGCGCGCCGACGGCGGCATACGCGACCGCGGGGACGGCGTCGTCCGCGAGCGCCGACAGGGAGGGCATGGCGGCGGCGTTGGTGAAGCAGGCGATTCCCGCGGCGGCCGCCAGCCGCACCTCGGCGCGGTCGTCGCGCGCGCTGGCCTCCAGGAACGACCGCCCCCGGGCGGAGCGCAGCCATCCCAGCGCGCGGAGGGCGCCGCAGCGGCGCACCAGCGACATCTCCCCGCCTGCGGGCGGCGCCGCGTCGATGACGGGCGGAACGGCGGCGCGGTCGCCGCCGGCGAGCATCGCGGCCACCTCGGCGGCGTCATCCGCGCCTTTGGCCAGCGGCGCCGCCCACTCCAGCAGCGTCGGCTCAAACAGCGCCGGAACCCGTTCGACCAACGGCCGCGCGGCCGGCTCCAGCGGCGTTCCCAGGAGCGAAAAGACGGCCGCCGCGCCGAAACTGCGGACCCACGGATCGTCGGCTGCGCGCGTTCCCCGCCCCTCGGCCAAACGGGCCACCGCGAGGGCGGCGACGCGGGAGGCCAGCAGGGGGTGGCGCCGCCGCTCGGGCGGGAATGCCGTAATCATCCGCAGCCGCACATCGGTCGTGTTCTCGCCCCAGCCGGCGATTTGGCGCTGCGAGAGGTAGTAGGGCGTGAAAAAGGGGCGGCGCGCCTCCAGATGCGCCGTCAGCCTTTCAACCGATGCGGCGGGCAGTTTCAGCGTGTCGGCGAGCAGGGCGATCAGCGCCTCCGCCGACGCCGCGGGCGTCTCCCGCGCCGCGCCGTACGCGACCCCCCGCGCGCTGGCGACGGCGAAGCACGGCCGGCCCTCCTCCCGGTCGGCCGCGAGATCGATATAGACGTCGAGCGGCGCAACCCCGCGCATCCACTCGTAGGCGCCGCCCGCCTCAAAGTCCCAGGCGCCGCCGAACGCATGCGCCAGCACGGGCGCGACCCGCTCTTCGGGAACCGCGCGGAAATCGGGATGCCCGCCCAGCGCCTCCTGCAGGAAGAGGGAGAGCGTGACGATCCGCGTCTCGCGTGCCGAGGGGGAGGCGACGGAGAAAGCGGGCGTGAAGGCCACCCGGCAGGGCGGCGTCCCGGGCCCGCCGAAAGCGCCCAGGCAGACCGCCGCCGTCAACCCGGCGGCGAGCCGCACGGGCATGAGCGGTGCGGGCGCGCGCGAGGTTGCCCGGTGAGGGTTCATTTCATTCGACAAACACGATCGGCCCCATGGCCGACGGGTCCATGTTCTG
>CAYVKQ010000455.1:0-2558 GCA_964451945.1 uncultured Lentisphaerales bacterium | reverse complement strand
TGCCCGGATCGGGACCTTCCCAGTGGTAGATCGAGGTGCGGCCGTCGAGATAGGCGCTCCAAGCCTTGATGCCGTCGCGGTAGTGGCGGTTCGAGGACGACTCCAGAATGCCGTTCAGCTGGTCGCCGGCCTGGTTCTGCGAGAGCGAGCTCGAGACGACGCACGCCCAGAACTTCGGGTTGGGCTTCAGCGTTTTCGGCGGCAGCAGCGTGTTGAAGTAGGCGTAGGTGGACAGCGAGAGGTCGGGATGGGTCTTCTGCGCCTCTTCGAGCGCGCGGTTGAGGAGGAGGAACAGCGGCGCCGCGGCGCTGTCCTCGCGCTCGATGAGCTCGGTGCAGGCCTTGCAGCAGCAGTTGGCGTAGCTGCCGTCCATCTGGGCGACGGAGAGGAAGCGCTCGCCTTCCGGCCTTTCGGCGAGCTTCTTTTTGCCGTATTCCTCCACCAGGAGCCGCGCCACGTTCTTCGCGGCGCCTTCGCTCGTGCCGCAGAGGCTCCAGTCGAGGCGCGAGCCGTCGGGCCGCAGCGCGTACCAGTCGGGATGCTCCGCGAAGTTGTTCTTCGCGTCGGCGAAGGTGTTGATGTTGTGGCTGGCGAGCAGACTGCAGAACGGCAGTCCGCCCGCGCGGAGCTTGAGGCCCAGAATGTCGTCGGGCTTGACGCCCCACACCGCGCCGCGCACTTGGAACGCCGGCTTCTGTGCGTCGTCGATGGGCGGCAGCGCCAGGTCGCGGCGGGACGGCACGTACTCCTCGTCCCGCGAGTAGAAGCGGCAGCCGAGGTGATCCTCGAGGAAGCCGAACACGCCGTAGTAGAGCGAACGCTCGTGCGGCGCGGTGATGGTGAAGCGGTCGCCCGCAGTCTTGAGCCGGTAGCTCTGGAGCGCGATGTACTTGTTTTTGTCCTCGAGCGCGGGACCCTTCTTCAGCACGATCCTGCCGCCGGTGGCGACGTCCGTCTCGTTCGAGACGACCGGCACCGGCGCGCCGGTGATCTGCCCGAGGTATTTCGCGAGCTCGCGGGCCTGCCCGTCGTGTCCGTTCGACACGATCGTGCACTTCACGTGCCCGCCCTCCGCGATCACGAACCCGCCGCCGCCGGTTCCGGACGTCATGCACGCCCCGCACGCAATCCCCAGCACCACTGCACCGACCCATCCTCTGTTCACCTTCGACCTCCTGACTTGTCCACACGAAACCCGAAACCATCACCTTAAGTACAAAATCAAACCCTTCGACGTGAGCACGCCCCAGTACACCGTGCCGTCTTCCGCGGCCAGTTCGTCCGCAACCGTGCCGGAGGAGACGCCCGCCAGCGCCTGCACCGCGGCGATCACATCCGGCGACAAATGGTTCTGGAGGCACCAGATGGCGATGCGCCCGCCGCCGCCGGGGCGGCCCACAATCGTCGACGTGCCGCCTCCGTTGCCGCCGTCCGCGGAGACGACGCCCGTCGTCCCGGTGAATTTGTTAGCCGTCAGATAGACGCTGCCTCCGGAAGCCGCGCCTTGCCACGTTGTGGCCGCACCCGCGTCCACACTCACCGTGCCGTTGAGCGTGAAGCTGCGTTCCGCTTCGATGACAATCGCGCCGCCCGCCTCCTGCGAGCCGCCGCCCGAACCGGGGTGGAGCGGATGCTGCTCGTCGCCGTAGGTCGCCACCTGCGAGGCCAGCGAAAACGCGCCGCCATGACCGCCGTGGGACGCCGACTTGATGACTTGATAGGAGGTGTTGCCTGGGCCAAGGCCGCGCCCCTGCCGCCATCCGCCGCGGTCGGCGTTGAACTTGGCGCCTGCGTCGAGTGCGACGTTCTTCGCCCACACCTTGGTCACCGCGCCGTTCGTCCAGTCGGCGTAGAAGACGCAGTACGAATTCGACGCGACCGACCAGGTGCCCCCGATCCTGACCGTCTGCCCGAACGGGATGCCGTCGACACCGTTGGTGGGCGCGGCCTGGAGATAGACGCGGCCGAACCTGACACTGGTGCTTTCGCAGCTCTTCGTCGTGTTCGTCTGCAGGAGGCCGCCGCCGATCACGGTCTCGCATCCGCGCCCGAGACGCAGCGTCGCGCCAGCGACCGTCACGCCGCCGCCGACCGTGAGTTTGCCGCCGTTGAAGCGCATCCCCTTGCAGTAGACGTTGGACGACACGACCGCGAGATTTCCCGCGACCTTCAGGTCGAAGTTCGCCGGCCACCAGACGCGCCCTTCCACCTCGAGCGAGTCGACCGCCCACGCGTTCGTCGCCGGGAAGACGAGCTGCCCGTTGTGAAGAAGCGGCGAAACGAGAAGCTGCGTGTCGGGCAGCCAGACCGTCCCCGGCTCGGACGGCGTCTGCGTGCTGTCGGCGGAGACGAGGCCGCCGTTGGCCGAGAGCCGCACGCGCGAGACGACGCCCTTCTGCTCCCCGACATCGTAGTGCACGGCGACGCGGCCGCCCGAAGACGTTCCCGAAATACACCCCTGCGCGTCCTTCGCCTGCGCATCGGCCGTTACCTTGCCCGAGCCGGAGAATGTCTGGCAGTTGATCCAGACGCTGCCGCCCGTGCCCCCGATCATCCAA
>CAYVKQ010000454.1:0-2564 GCA_964451945.1 uncultured Lentisphaerales bacterium | reverse complement strand
GAGGCATCCGCGCCCTGGCGCGCGAGCAGGTTGGGGAAGGCGAAACGCGGCGGCTCGCCGGGAGGGGCGGTTGCCGCGGGCTGGAGCGGCTCGGCCCCCAGGAGTTCCAGCGAGCAGGATAGCGCATCGCGCAGGGCGTCGGTATCGAGGCCGATACGGCGCCGTGAGCGGGCGAGCTTGCGGTCGAGATCGGCGATCTCCGCGGCCAGCCGGTCACGCTGGACACGCACGCTCTCCAGGTCCTCGTTGGCCGTCGCGGCGAGATCGTCTTCCGGCCCGAGCGACTCGATGGCGCGCAGCAGATCCGGCGCCTCGGCATGGCGGATGCCGCGGCGGAGCATTTCGTCAAGACGGTCCTCGACAACTTTCGAGAGGCTGCCCAGTTCCTCGCGGATGGTCTGGGTCTTGCGCACCAGCGCACGGACGACGCGGTCCTCGGGCCGCTGCGCGTAGTAGAAATAGCGGCAGGTGACCACGGGCGAAGGCTGGAGTTTCCGGTCGATACGGCCGTTGCGCTGCTCGATGCGGGCGGGATTCCACGGCAAGTCGAAGTGGAAGAGATCGTGGCAGTGCGCCTGGAGGTTGAGGCCCTCTCGGGCGGCGTCGGTCGCGACCAGGATGCGCACCGGATGGTCGCGGGGCGGGGCGTTGAAGGCACGCTTGATGGTCTCGCGGCGGGTCGGCGGCGTGGCGCCGGTGAAGACATCGATGCGCTCCTCCAGTCGATCCGATCCGGCAAACGCCTCCTTGAGCCGGGCAACCAGGTAGCGGCGGGTGTCCTCGTATTCCGTGAAAACGATGAGGCGGCGCTCGTTCCATACGCCGGGCGCCGGTGACGGACAGAGGTGTTCGCGGATCCAGTCGACGAGTTTGAGCACACGGGCATCCGGGAGGTCGCGGGCGGCCTCCGCGATGGCGCGCATTTCGTCGAGGAGTTCGCGCTCGCGCTTCGTATCGGCGGCGGCCGCATCGCCGGCGGTGGCGGCGGTCAGGACATCGGCGGCGTGCTCGTCGGCTGCCGCGACCTCCTCCTCGGTGTTGACCGCCTGATCGTCGTCCCCGTCGGGTGCGGAGGCAAACCGCTCCGCGAGCGCCGTGCCGGCAGACCTGCGCGCGGTCTTTTCGCAGTCGTCCGGCTGAGCCCAGATCCGTTCCATGGTTCTGCGGTGCGCCCGAAGGGTGCGCACAAAGGCGTCGATCGAGGACAGGAGACGCTGCTGCAGGCCGGAAATCAGGAGGGCCGACTCGTTCTGACGGCGCCGCGTGCTGCCGGCCACGCGCCGCGCGCGCACCGAGGCATACTCATCCAGCAGCCGCGACAACGCCAGTTCCGGCGCCTGGTCCGGAAGATGGTCGATGTCGACCTGCACCACTTCACGGCGGGGAAAGCCCTTTGCGATCTCGCGGACATCCTCCTTGAGGCGCCGCACCATGACCTCGTCGCGATGGCTCTTGAGCACACGCACCCCGCGGCAGAAGCGCTGTGCGTCCAGGATCTCCAGCAGTGCGCTGAAGCTGTTGGAATGCCCGTTGTGGGGTGTGGCGGAGAGGAAGAGGCGATGCTCGAAGCGCGGCGCCAGGTCGCGGATCGCGCGCGTGATATGGGTGTCGATGACGTAGCGCGCCCCGCTGGCCGGCGCAGCATGATGGGCCTCGTCCAGGATGAGCAGCGTCCCGGGACGGAGGTTGTCGAGCCAATCACGCAGCGGGGCGGCGTAGGTTTCGTCGATCAAGAGGCGTTGCGACACGATCAGGCGGGGATGAGTGGCCCAGGGATTCACGGCATAGCCCTGCTCCTGCCGGACACGGGCGACATATTCACGGTCGATTATCTCGAAAACCATCCCGAAACGGGAGTCCAGCTCGTCACGCCACTGCATGGTCATGGAGGGGGGGCATACAACGACAATCTCGTTGATCCGGCGCCGCAGGAGCAGTTCGCTGGCGATCAGGCCGGCCTCGATGGTCTTGCCGAGTCCGACGTCATCGGCAATGAAGAGGTTCACGCGCGGGAGGCGCAGCGCCATCTGGAGGGGGGCCAGTTGAAACGGCTCGATGCGGATGCCAGCGCGGAACGGGGCCTGGAACAGATTCGGGTCGGTCGCGGTGATGGTGTTCCAGCGAACGGTATGCAGGTAGGCGCTGAAAAAGCGGGGTGGGTCGAAATCGGGCGCCGCCTGTCCGTGCCGCTGACCAATGGCCAGCCAGCCCTGCCCCTGCAGTACCTCCGCGTCCAGTTCGACCTCCCAGATGACGTCCAGGAGTTCGCCTTGCGCGTCATCATCCAGGCAGGCCGCCCGGACACGATGTCCCGAGGGGCCTGACGTCACCTGCTCCACCAGGTAGCTGCGCGTCCGCAACCGGACAATATCGCCTTCGCGGGGAGGCGTCGGAGTGTGCGTTGCACCGCTCATGGCCGGAATACACTGAGAGCATGACACCAGGGAACGGCGGTAGGCGTAAACTTGCTGTCCAGGCGCGCCTGAACTTCAAGGCGCCGTTCGGTGCCCGTGTCTTCTGGCCCCTTGTCCCGCATTGCCGAGAAAATAGCACAGAACCGCTTG
>CAYVKQ010000453.1:0-2568 GCA_964451945.1 uncultured Lentisphaerales bacterium | reverse complement strand
GGTGACGCTTGCCATGCCGAACCGCCGCTCCATAGCCGCCTGGGTGTTTCTGGCCGCCGCCGTGTCGGCGACGCAGGCATGCGCGGCGCTGGTGTGCGAGGCGCCGGTCTTCGATTTCGGTGCGCGTCCCGATTCCGACGGCGGCGTTTCGCACACGTTTGAAATCCGCAACGCGGGCACGGGCGAGGTTCTGGTCGAAGCGGTGCGCTCGTCGTGCGACTGCCTGACCGCCAGCCTGTCGCGCCATGCACTGCGGCCGAACGAGCGCACCGTGATCGATGCGCACTTCACCTTTGGCGGACGCTCAGGCACGCAGTCCCGCGCGGTGCATGTGGGCTACCGGGACGCGGGTGTGGCGTCCGCGCCCTTGCGTGTGCTGACCGTGGCGTTTTCGGGGTTTATCCTGACACCGATCCTGCGGGTTCCCGATGTGCTCGACCTCGGCGTGGTGCTGCCCGGCGGCGTCGCGACGGGGGAGGTGGCCCTGCTTTCGGGCCGGGCCGGGCCGTTCACGGTGTGCGCAGTCGGCTTTGGCGGCGGCCGGGGTCATGCCGGTTTTGAGGCCGGCCGCGCCGACACGAATCATCTCATCCGCCTGGCGATTCCGGTTCCCGCGCGCAGCGGTGCTTTTTCAGGAAGCGCGCTCGCCGCAACCGATTGCGATGCCGCGCCGCAGGTCGCGCTGCCGTACCGCGGCCGGGCCGCCCCGCTGATCGAAGCGCGTCCCGCCGCGGTGCCGGCGCGCGCCGGGGTGCCGCTCGACGCCCGTATCGTCCTGGAGTCGGCCCACGGGGTCGCCTTCCGCGCGCTGGAGGCGACCGCCACCGACGCGCGGATACAGGCGGTCGTCCAGGAGGCGGACGGTTCGGTCCGGATCACGTCGACGGCCGACGGCGCCGCCTTGGCGGATGCCTTGATTCGTGTGCGCACGGATCATCCCGTGTGTCATGTGATTGAGATTCCCGTGCGGGTCGCGCCGGGACGGTGACCTCGTGTGCAAGGAGCAGCCCCATGAAAAAAAGATCGCAGAGTCTCCTGCTGTTGGGCGCAACGTGCTGTGTGTTCGCGTGCCGTCCGCTGGTTGCGGCCAACGCGGTTTCGAACACGACCACCCATGCCTCGTTCGCGACGGTCACCGAGGCGCTGGAGGCGCTCGACGCCGACGGACAGACGCTGGTTATCGCGCCTGGAATCTACACGGAGCCCGAATTGGAACTTGTCTGGGCCGTCACGCTGCAGGGGGCCGGTGCGGCGACCACCATCATCCAGCCGGCACCGGCGCCGGGGGCGGCGGTTTGCCGTGTAGCCACCGTCGACATACCGGCCGAGTTCGGTGTCACGCTGCCGGTCGTGTTTGACGGCTTGACCCTCCGCTTCGGCAACGTCGCCGGCAACGGCGGCGGCCTGGCCGTACTGGAGGGTTCGGTGGTCGTGCGCGACTGCGTCGTTGCCGGCAATGCGGCCACGGGTGCGGGCGGCGGGTTGTTCTGCATGTCGGGGGAGAATGCCTCTCTGACGGTGGAGGAGACGACGGTCAGCGGAAACATCGCGGGGGGTGCGGGCGGGGGTGCCATCCGCGCGGTCTGCACGAACAGCACGTTTGCGGACAACGCGGCGTCGCACGGCGGCGGTGCCGCCTATTCCGTCTTGAGCGAGTGTACGGTCGCCGGCAACACGGCGGTGCAGCAGGGCGGAGGGCTTTACGGAGGGTCGGCGGACCGCTGCCTTGTGATCGGAAACGACTCTCTCTACGGCGGCGGCGCGGCGGGCGCGGCGCTGGTCAACGCCCTGGTGGTGAGCAACACGGCGTCGCAGAGCGGCGGCGGACTCTATCTCGGCGCGCTCACCAACGGCACCGTCGTCGGAAACAGCGCCGCAACGGCCGGAGGCGGCATCTGCGGCGGTGCCGCAGTCAACGCGCTCTTCGAAGGCAACACGGCGCCGCTGGGCGGCGATTACGACGACGGCGCCTTGCTGGCCTACTGCCGCGCCGAACCGCCCGCGCCAGGTGCGGGCAACCTCGCGGCGCCGCCGCTGTTCCGCGATGCGGCGGCCGGCGACTACCGCCTGACGCCAAATTCGCTCTGCATCGATGCCGGACTGACCGCGGCGGCGCCGCCGGGTACCGATCTGGCGGGCGCGTTGCGCGTTCAGGGGATCGCCGTCGATATCGGCGCCTACGAGCAAACGCCTGTGCCGCGAGTCGCCACTCCCGTGGTGACTCCGCCCTCGGAAACCGAGTTCGAGGAAACGCTGGAGGTGACGATCACGTGCGCCACGCCTGCGGCGGCGGTCCGCTACACGCTCGACGGCGCCGACCCGACCGACGCCGGCACGCTCTACACCGAACCGTTCATCCTGTCGCAGAGCGCCACGGTGCGGGCGCGCGGGTTCAAAGCCGAGTGCGTCGACAGTTTTGTGACTACCTCGCACTACGTCCGCCTCTCCCGTGTCGGCACGCCGGTGATCACCCCCGCCTCGGGCACGGCGTTCACCAATGCGGCTACGGTGACGATCACCTGTCCGACCAATGGCGCAACGATCCGCTATACGCTCGACGGATCGGAC
>CAYVKQ010000452.1:0-2577 GCA_964451945.1 uncultured Lentisphaerales bacterium | reverse complement strand
TGCGGTGGCAGGCGCCCGTGACGATGACGGGCTGGCTGTAGACCGGCTCGGTGACGGCATCCACGATGCCATTCGTGTTGAAGTCGCAGGTGACATTCACCCAGGCGCCGGAGTTGGCCGCGTCGGAGTACACATCGAGGACGAAGGCGCCGTCCGGGGCGACATGTGTGGCGGTGGCGGCGTTCCACACCCCCTCGCTCCATCCGCAGCAGGCGCGGACGGGAGCGGCGGCGCCGGTGCGGTTGGTCGCGGCGCCCAGAACGGTGACACGGAAGCTGAACGGGTCGGTCGGGTCGGACCCCAGCGCAACCTCCGCCCCGTCGTCCACGCCGTCGCCGTCGGAGTCGGGGTCGTAGGGATTCGCGCCGTAGGTCTCGACTTCGACGTCATCGTCGATGCCGTCTCCGTCGCTGTCGCCGGCGGCGTAACCGGCATATTCGTCCGCGCCGATGTCGGGGGCGGCGTCGCGCGCCTGGCCCTCGAAGTCGCGGGACGGCGCAACGGCCGCAACGCCCGCGCTGATCGCCGGCGATCCGCACCGCAGATGCCCGCCGATCGCCAGATTGGCGTTGGTGATCACCAAACCGCCGCAGACGTCGGGGGGAAATTCGTCCAACACACGCGGCACGAGGCAGCTGGTCAGGCTGACGCGGTAGGCGACGCTCTGTTCGAGGCGGACGAATGCTGCGACATTGGAGTGGGCGAACGATTCGTCCCACGCGCAGTTGACGATGTCCGCGGCGACGGGATTGTCGGCGGAGCCGTAGTTGCCGGGCGTGGATTCGAACTGGATGCCGTAGGAATAGGGTTCCGGCGAAAAGTCCTGGAATGTGCAGTTGACGAGCCGCAGCGCGGGGCTGTCGATGGCGTAGATGCCGCGCAGGGGCTTGAACGCGCCCCGCCGCCCGCGGATCACGCAGTTCTCGAAATGGACGGTTCCCGGTGCCGAGTGGCGGCAGAAGAAGCCGACGTTGACGCCGCTGACGCCGAGCAGGACCGTCACGCCCTCGAAAACAGGCGCGGCGCCCTTGTTGTCGGGGGCGACGATGCCGCCGTCGCCCAGCCAGAAACCGATCTGGTAGGGGGTGGCGCCGTCAAGTGCCAGGTTGAGTCCGCGGACGATGGTGTGGTTGTCCTGGCGCACGTCCATGTAGAACGCGGCCAGATTGCCCTCGTAGGAGACGGTCGCCCGCCGCGAGGCTCCCCAGTTCTCCGACATCAGCAGGACCGGGTGGGCCGGGAACCAGAGGCCCGCGTTGTCCCGTCCCGAATAGACGCCATCGGCGACTTCGATGACGGAATACGGGGCCGAAGCGGCAAAGGCCGCTTTGATCGAAACGTGGCACGCGGCATTGGTGGCCGCCGCCGCAGGGTCAACGCGCAGCTTCGCGACCAGATGGCTGTCGGCGTTGGTCGGGCAGGTGTTGTGATGGTATTCATAGACGGCAGGCATGCCGTCGCCGTCGGAGCCGTCTCGCGCGTCCGCCGCGAGCGGATCCAGTCCGTTGCCGATCTCCCAACCGTCGGGCATGCCGTCGCTGTCGCTGTCGGGGTTGTGCGGATCCGTGCCGTAAACCAGTGTTTCGCGGATGTCGGAGAGCCCGTCGCCGTCCGAATCGGTGTCGGCGTCGCCGGCGCGGAAGAAGCCGGCGGCGGCGTCCCAGACCAGCGTCACCTCCGCGGTCTCCGAGGTGACGGGCGGCGTCGTGGCCAGTAGTTGCCAGGGGAAGGCGGCCAGAGAGGCAATGCCGAACAGGTCGACGCGGTTGGTGAAGCCGGGCGGAAGTTGCAGGGCGAGCGTGACGGCGGTGTCGTTGGTGCGGGAGATGCCGGTGAAGAGGAAGGCGTCGGGATCGGCGGCGAGACTCATCAGACCCGCCCCCGCAGCCACCGCCGCTTCCGCCAGCGCCTCCGCATAGTCGTCCAATGACGCCTCCGGCAGCAACAGCCAGCGCGAGACGACCCGCGCGGGGTCGTAGACGGCCTCGTACCAAAGCCGCTCCGGGTCGTCCGTCGCAAAGGCGCAGAGCCAGGGCCACCAGGCGTGGGCGTCCGCGGCCGGATCGTAGTCATCCGGTGCGGCGACGGACCACAGCGCCAGCCCGTCGCCGCGGAACAGCACGCGCTCGCGCGTGGTCTCGTCCTCGCGGACGTAGACCTCGTAGAGCGTGGCGTCTCCATACTCTTCCGCCTCTGCCGGGTCGAGCGCGTCCAACAGTTCGCGGGGCAGCGCGTCCTCGCCGAAAAGAGAAACACCCGCCTCCTGCAGCACGCGCAGTCCGGGGGCCGGTGGCAGAGCCGGCAACAGGGAACGGGCGGTAAGCATGTGGTTCGAGACAAGGTCGGAGGGAGACGAAATGCGCGGCAGCGCGAGTCTCGGATGCCGGCGGGGCGGTTCCGCGGCGGCATTCCGCGCCCCAAGGACACAGGCGAGTGCGACTATGACGACCACATGCCTCACGACGACTATCCCCCAAAGCCGATTGCGGCAATGATAGCAGACACAGGCGTGATGTCAAAGGCAACGATCAAACGGTGACCGTATCAGAGGGCAGGAAGCTACGCCAGAATCGCCCG
>CAYVKQ010000451.1:0-2587 GCA_964451945.1 uncultured Lentisphaerales bacterium | reverse complement strand
GTGATTGGCAGTTTCCAGCAGGAAGCCTATTATGGCCCCGGCGCCGTCATTGGCGACGATGCGGCAATGCGTGGCGACAACGTACTGCTTCTGGCGCGCGAAGGTTTTGCGCACGGCGAACCCCTTGCCATTGACCTGCACGACGCAGTTGCTCACGATTCCCTTGAACATGGGCGTTCCTTCGCCGGGACCCTTTCCCAGAACGAGGATGCCAGTGTCGCCGCCCGAAACCGAGACCCCTTCGACCGTAGTATTGGTCGACGCGAGATTGATCACTCCGCAACCGGCCGTCCCTCTGCGGCCGAACAGCCGTGTGAGGTCCGGTCCCGCGCCGGCCAGCGTGACGTTGGCGACCGGGATGAAGGCCAGTGTCTCCTCATAGTCGCCCGGCGCGACAGCGACGCGCCCGTTTTCCGCCACGAAGGCCAGCGCCTCGGCCAGCGTCCGCTTCGCCGTAGCGGGCGCGGTGCCGTCGTTCGCGTCGTCGCCCGTTGCGGCATCGACATAGACGGTTGCATGGCGCACGGCCGTATATCCCGATTGATAGCAGCCCATGTCGAGCACGCCGCTGCGCAGGTTGCCTTCCAAGTCCTCGAGGCCGGCGCCCGCCGGAATGGCGCCTCCCGCGCCGGCAGCGGGCGAACCCGCCAGCAGGCGGAAGTCGTCCCTAACCGGGTCGCGGAACCGCGGGTCGGCCGCGAGGAAACCGTCCCACGGTCCCCCGAGCGAACTCTGGAAGATTCCTGCGGCGTTGCCGTGGGCGAGCGAATGCCAGACGGTGGAGTCCAGCACGGTGGCCCCCGCGGCACCGAAGGCATAGGCGCCGTTGCCGGCGACGATCGAGTTGGTTACGGCCGTCATTTCGGGATTGGCGCATTGCGCGTAGAGCCCGCTGCCGCCGTTGTAAGCGACCGTGCAACTGTCGACGAGATGCCCGTAGGCGCACTGTGGCCCGTCCACATTGGTGCGGACGCCGTCGCCCCCGTTACGCGCGACCAGGGCGTTGCGCAGCCGCAGCGCCGACCGCCAGGAGTCGATGTAGATCCCGTGGATGGCGTTGTTGGAGACGATGCAGCGGTCGACCTGGTAGAATCCACTGCCGACCGCGGACGGGATGGTCGGCACCGCCAGACCGCAGCGTCCGCCCGTGAGGACCAGTCCCGAGAACGTTCCCGCCTTGGCGGCGCAGGTCAGGACATCCGCGGAAGACGTCTCCGCCCTGACCACGCTCCAGGCGCCGCTCTCCCGCTCCCAGGAGGCGGCGTCGCAGCCGCCGTGGAGCGCCAGAATGCGGTCGGCCGGAATCACCGGATTCTCTTCGTAGAGGCCGACGGCGATGAAGATCGTGTCGCCGCTCTGCGTGACGGCGTTCGTGACGGCGTGAGAGAGCGTGCGCCAGGGGGCGGCTGCGGTCCCGGCTGCGGCATCCGATCCGCCGGGCGCGACGTAGCGCGGCGTCTGCGCCGGCGCTGCGAGGCCGACCATCGCCGCCGTGATCGCCGTCCAAGCTGAGCGAAATCCCGGACGCGTGAGAGATTCACGGCTTTTCATCTCGCGTTTCATGGTTCACTCCCGCTACCGCACCACCACCGC
Organism: uncultured Lentisphaerales bacterium; assembly: GCA_964451945.1. GTDB lineage: Bacteria > Verrucomicrobiota > Kiritimatiellia > RFP12 > JAAYNR01 > JAAYNR01. The sequence goes on along the minus strand of CAYVKQ010000451.1, from coordinate 994 downwards.
CGTTCCGGACGGCGGCAAGAGGTAGAAATTGACCACGCCGACCGTGCCGGTGTAGTTGCCGCCGTTGCCGCCGGTCACGCCGGTGCCCAGCCCCGCGTCGACCAGGCAGGAGACAGGGGCTTGCGAGAGATCCTTGCGGTAGCAGACGGAGATCCGGCCGCCGCCGCCGCCGCCGCACCAGGACGCCCCGCGGCCGCCGGTGGCGGTAAGCAGCCCCGTCTCCGCGCCTTCGAATTGTCGCGCAGTCAGATAGATCCCGCCGCCGGCGCCGCCGCCCGTGCCGACGTCGCCGTTGGCGGCGATCGTGCCGCCGACGCTCAACCGGTTGTCCGCCTCCAGCCAGACCATACCGCCGCCGGCGCCGCCGGGCGCCGTCCCGTAGCGTCCGCCCGCGCTGCCGGCGTCGGTTGGCCAGCGATCCAGGCCGTAGGGTGCGCCACCGACGGGAAAATAATAGGAGCGTCCGCCCCATCCGCCATAGCCGCCGCCCGCACCCGAATGGTTGTCGCCCGAGCCCGCGCCCTGTCCGAAGCCTTTCGTTGCCAGCGGGTTCCCGACGAAACCCTTGCCGCTGGCGTCGATGACGCCGCCGGCGGGGATGGAGACATTCCGTGCCCGCACGCGCACCGGACCGCCGTTGGTGGCGTGGGCGTAGGGGGCGAACCACGAGCCGTTCGCGACCGCGAAGGCGCCCGCCACATCGAGGCACAGCCCCGCGGGTTTCGTCACGGCGTTGGTCGGCGAGGCGTAGAGGGCCAGACCGCCGCCGTTGGTCAGTATCAGGTCGCCGCCGACCGTGACTGCGGCGGGCTGGGTTCCGCCCATCCGCGCGTGCCAGAACTCGGTCATCCCCTCGGGCCAGGTGTAGTCGTCGCGGTGCCAGAAGTTGGTGTTGACTTCGCTCCCGCCGATCTCCAGGGTCGCGTTCACGCCGGTCACCCGCAGATCGTTTGTGACCGCGAGGACAAACCCCTCCTGGGAGAGGCGCAACCAG
>CAYVKQ010000450.1:2322-2591 GCA_964451945.1 uncultured Lentisphaerales bacterium | reverse complement strand
CGCCACCGCGATCAGCAGCGCCGCAAGGAGCGCCGGCCCGGCAAGCACGCCGCAGCGCCCGCGTCCCGTCTCGCGGGCCGCCCCGAGCGACTGCTGGACCACCGCGCATGAACAACATTCATTCTCGTCTTTTGCCATCGTCATGATCTGTACTCCCATGTATCTCAATCCCTCAAATCATCCGCCAGTACCCGCCAGGTTCCCAGTGCCGGATCCCAGATGTAGGCGGCGCCGCGCATGCCTGAGAGGCGCTGCATGGCGCTGGCATC
>CAYVKQ010000450.1:385-2312 GCA_964451945.1 uncultured Lentisphaerales bacterium | reverse complement strand
GGATGCCGGCGTTGACGTGGCCGTCGGAGATCACGAGGACCGTGCCGCTGCGCCGCGCGCCACCGCTGGTCGGGATCACCCGCCGGATCTCGCGCAGCCCCCGGAGGTAGCCGGCCGACAGGTCCGTCGTTCCGCCGGCACGCCAGGAGGCCGTAACCTGCTCGACTTCGGCCGCCTCAATCCGGAAGTTCCGGTTCCGGTCCAGCCCCGTGTAGAGCAATCCGAATTGAACGGCGGTCGCCGCGTCCACATAATTGCGCGGGTTGACGCGGCGGCGATGGTAGATACGCGGACCCTGAACCGTCACCGATTCGCCCGGGTCGAAGACGACATCGCGGTTGCCCGTCGCCTGCAGGGCGGTCCGGACCCGGTAGGTCAGGTCGAAGAAGGTTTTGGCATCGGGCAGCGTGCCGGTGGGGTTCCACAACCACCACTCGGTTGTCACCGGCAGGGCCAGCCAGAAGTAGCGGTTGGCCACCGGCAGCGTGCCGGTGTTCCGCAGGGTCAACGCAACGTCGAAAAGCCCCGAGGAGAGGTCCAGCGTCCAGATCGCGGAAAAGACCATCGATTCCGTCCCGGTCGTGACCCTGACCACGGCCCGCGCGGCATTGTCGACGCTGTTGGTGTCGGGCGTGTCCGAAACCAGGGTGACGCGGTTGGTCAGCCAGCCCGCAACCTGGTAGGTCTCCGCGGTGACCATGAACCGCAGGCTGTCGCCCGGGTTCACGACGGACCAGCTCAAGTCGAATCCGTTCGTGGGAACGGCGGGCCAGAGCAGACGGCCGGATTCCCCGGTCTGGCGGTCCTCCAGCCGGACATTGTGCGCCAGCGAGGGCCCCGCGTTCGTCAAGGCCAGCGTGAAAACAATGGGCGCCCCTCCCTGGACGGTGGAGACGCCGGCCGTCTTGGTGACACGCAGGTCGGCTTCGGCGCGGATCAATGTGACGGCCTCGTCGGCATTGTTCAGGCTGTTGGTGTCGAGCGTCGCGGATGTGATCTCCGCCCGGTTGGTGATCCAGCCCAGCGCGCCGGGATCCACGGCAACCGTGAACGGCAGGTTCGTCACCCCGCCGGGCGCCAGGGAGGCCAGCAAAAGATTCGTGGCGGACAGGGCCGTGGTTTCCGGCGGCGGCAGATCGGCGATCACGATGCTGCGCGCCGTCGACGGACCGGCGTTGGTGACCGTCAGCGTGTAGGTCAACGGCCCGCCGGCCACACCTGTCGCCGGCCCCGTCTTGATCACGGACAGGTCCGCGAGACCATCGATCCGCGTCGCCGCCTCGTCAGCGTTATTCACACTGTTGGTATCGAGCGAGACGGCCGTGACCGCCGCCCGGTTCGTAATCCAGCCCAGCGTGCCGGCGTCCACATCCACCGTGAAGAGCAGACTCGTCGAGGCGCCGACCGCCAGGTCACCCAAAGCGTACGATATCGGCGACCGCGGCGTGGTTCCCGTCGGCGGCGTGTCGGCCAGCGTCACACCACGAGCGAGCGATGGACCGGCATTGGTCACAACCAGCGTGTACGTCAGCGGCTCGCCGGCCACGCCCGTCGCCGGGCCCGTCTTGGTCACGGACAGGTCGGCAAAGGCCTGGATCAGGGTTGCCGCTTCGTCGGCGTTGTTCACGCTGTTGGTATCGAGCGAAACGGTTGTGACCGTTGCCCGGTTTGTGATCCAGCCCAGCATGCCGACGTCCACATCCACCGTGAAGAGCAGACTCGTCGATGTCCCAACGGCGAGATCGCCTAATGTGTAGGCCAGTGGCGACTGCGCCACCGTTCCCGCGGGCGGCGTGTCGGACAGCGCCACGCCGCGAGCGAACGACGGACCGGCGTTGGCGACCGTCAGCGTGTAGGTCAGCGGCTCGCCCGCGATGCCTGTCGCCGGGCCCGTCTTGATCACCGCGAGGTCGGCAAGGCCGCCGAT
>CAYVKQ010000450.1:0-349 GCA_964451945.1 uncultured Lentisphaerales bacterium | reverse complement strand
AGCGTCGCCGCCTCGTCGGCGTTGTTCACGCTGTTGGTGTCAAGCGAGACGGCCGTGACTGCCGCCCGGTTCGTAATCCAGCCTTGTGTATCGGCCTGCACGTCCACCGTGAAGAACAGACTCGTCGAGGCGCCAACCGACAGGTCGCCCAGCGCGTAGGACAGCGGCGACCGCGGCGTGGTTCCCGTCGGCGGCGTGTCGGACAGCGCGACGCCGCGTGCGAGCGACGGACCGGCGTTGGTGACCGTCAGCGTGTAGGTCAGCGGCTCGCCGGCCACCCCCGTCGCCGGTCCCGTCTTGATCACCGCGAGTTCGGCACGGCCGCCGATGAGCGTCGCCGCCTCGTCGG
>CAYVKQ010000449.1:2046-2593 GCA_964451945.1 uncultured Lentisphaerales bacterium | reverse complement strand
CGTTCGCCGCCATTGAGAATCACAACGGGCGCCACGCGCGCCGCGACCTGCGCGATGAAGCACGTCGTCGTCGCCGCCAGCCCCGCAAGGACCTCGTCCGGCGCCTGCGGACTGAACGTTTTCGGGCTGACCAACAGGCCGTTCGTGCCTGTGCAGTACGCGGCGTCCGGAGCGTTGTCCTCGTACAGGCGCGCCATGTTCAGCGACAGCTTGTAGCGCTCCGGATCGCTCTCGGCCAAGGCGAGGATCCGCGATTCGTAGGTGTTGGGTTGATTCATCCGCGCCACCGCGGCTTCCGTCGCGTCGACGAAATCGAGCGTGTAGCCCCAGTCGGCCAGCACCTGGTTCAGCTCGACCGATAGCTGCCAACCGAACCTTGTCAGGCGCGGCAGCGTGTGTCCCGCCTTGAACACCGGCGCGGGCACGCCGGCCAGGTACTGCGCCGGCGTGGGGAATCCGGGATCCGCGTACACGCTTCCGGCCACGCCGGTGTAGGTGACAACCGCCGTCGAGAAACCCTTCCCCGGGATCGTGTAATCCCATTTCC
>CAYVKQ010000449.1:0-2036 GCA_964451945.1 uncultured Lentisphaerales bacterium | reverse complement strand
TCCAGACGATGCGCAGGTCGCATGTCATGTAGCTCGTATTGCCGGGCGCCGCGGACAGGCGCCAGATCGATTTGTTGATGGCCCAGATCGCGAACGCGCCGTCCCCGTCGCGCACCCACACGGGAAGATTGTTGTGCGTCGCCGGGCTCAAGCTGTAGAAGCCCGTCGCGTCGGGCGTCAGCGCGCCGCTGATCAGAATCCGCGACGGCCATTGCGGCGCGGGATCCCCGACGGGAATCGGCAGCAGAACCGGTTCGGGCGCGGGAATTTCCGGATCGTAGACCGCCAGGCACACCGTGTTCGACGCTCCGCCGCCGGTCCGGGTGCTTCCGCCGACGGGGATCAGGTGATAGTCAAGAACCCAGTACGGGGCGGTGTACCACGTGCCCGCGGGCGGATTCTTCGACAGTGTCCACGAACTCGTCCACAGCCCCGTATTGCTGCGCCAGATGTGGTAGCCGCCGTCCGTTTCGCGGGTGTACCACGTGTTGCCGTTGTACTGGTCCGTCGCCACATAGAGCCCCGTGGCGTCCGGGGAGACGTTTCCGGTGACCATCAGATACTGCGGATCGTAGGGCGCGCCCGCCGCCAGGCACGCCGGTCCGCCGGTCCGCAGGAGCGCCAGCGCGCAACCCAACCAGAGATCGCGGTTCTTCATGGTCGTCCATTCATCCCGGCGGTGCGGGGGGCGGCAGGGGGCGGTGGATCTGGTCGAGCCGGTAGCCGAACCCCGGCCCGCCCAGTGTCGACAGATCGACCGTGCCGCGCGTGCGCCGGTAGAGGCCGGGATGTACCTGCGCCTCGTGCGAGGAGGCCTCGGGATAGAATTGCGGGGCGTTGGTCTCGACACCCATGATGGTGTCGCCGTACGCCGCCAGCAGGCAGTGCGGAACCTGCGCCAGCATCGGGTTGGTCAGGTCCTGCACCATCAACGTCATGCCGTGCGCCCGCGCCCAGCAGAGGCTGAGCAGGGCGCCGGTCTGCGTCTTGCAGGTCTTGAGCGCCACGCCGGTCCAGCCCAGCCCCCGCCCCAGGCGGATGAGCGTCCAGTCGTGCGCGCTCTCGTCCATGAACAGCGGTTTGCGCGCCGACACCGCGTGCACGTCGAGCGCATGGCGTTCGAGGTCGTAGGGGAAGGGCTGTTCGACATAGAGGAGCATCCCGAAAATCCGCGGGTGCTCGCGCATCAGGCGGTCGATAATTTCGGTGACGTACGCCGGATCGGTGACGGTGCAGTTGAAATCGCTGCTCAGCCAATCGACCCCCATCGCCTCCGCAATCCGGCCGACCCGCGTGAGCCGCGCGTAATCCCAGGCGGCGTCATTGCCGCGCAGCTTGATCTTGAGGCACTTCAGGCCGTCCCGGCGGATCCAGTCCGGCAGCAGCACGGGATACCCGTCGTCGGGTTCACTCCCGTCGGCGTCCTCCGGTCCCAGGCGGTCGCTGCCGCCGACCAGATGCCAGGCCGGGAGGACCGCCAGCGGCCGCGCGCGCAGGAAATCGCGCGGATAGCGACCGCGAAACGAAACCCCGGAACCTGCGGCCGGCTGCAAGTAGCTGGCGAGGTCGCGGTTCATCCACTCCGGGCCGTAGGTGTCGTAGACGGGCGTCCCGTGGACCACGCCGTAGGCGTCGTGCAGCGCCAGGTCGAAGGCGGCGTTGCAGACCAGCGCCGCCAGCCATGGCATGGGGCCGGTCGCATCGTGCGCGCCCTGGGACGCCACCGCCAGGCGCCGCAGTTCGGTGTCGATAAACGCCTGGCCGATTTCCATGGGGTGTCCCGTCGCGTCGAACCGCGGCCAGGCTCCGGCCAGGGCGCGGCAGAAATCCATCAACACGCGTTCGCGGGGGACGTACGGCAGGTCGGACGGCCAGACCCACTGCACGCTCAAGGGGGTCTCCCCCCACCCCGTGGCGCGGCGGCCGCCGGCCGTCTCGACCTCCAGACAGACGCGCGCGCAGGTGATCCGCGTCAGCGTCTCCACGCCGAATTTCAGCGGCACGCGGGTCTGCACCGGCAGGAAGTAAAGCTGCGC
>CAYVKQ010000448.1:0-2593 GCA_964451945.1 uncultured Lentisphaerales bacterium | reverse complement strand
GATCACCCTTCCCGTTCGACCTGCTGCAGGAGTTTCTTCACGTCCTGCGCCCGCTCTTTGCTGCAGACGAGCGTGACGCCGCCGCTCTGCACCACGACCAGGCCGCTGACGCCCAGCAGCGCCACCGTCTGCCCTTCCGCCGCGACTACGACGTTGCCGGCGGCGTCGAGGGCGTGACACGCGCCCACGACAGCATTGCCGTCGGCCCGCGTCGGCAGGTGGTCGCCCGCCGAGCTCCATGAGCCCACGTCGTCCCAGCCGAAATCGCCGCGCGCCACCACCAGGTTGTCCGCGCGCTCCATGACCGCGTAGTCCACCGAGATTTTCTTCAGTCCGGGGTAGGTCTCGGCCACCACGGTCCGCTCGGCGCCCGGCGCCGCGGCGACCATGCGGTCGCACAGCGCGTCGAGCTCGGGCACATAGGCCGCCAACGCCCGGCGCATGACGCTCGTGCGCCAGATGAACATGCCGGCGTTCCAGAAATAGCATCCCTCCCGAAGATAACGCTGCGCCGTCGCCAGGTCGGGTTTTTCGACGAAACGCTCCACGCGCATGAATGGGGTCGCCGTCGCCGCATCGAAGGGCGCCCCGGCGCGGATGTAGCCGAACCCGGTCGCCGGCGCGGTCGGCACGATGCCGAGGGTGACGATCACCTCGTGTGCCGTCGCCACGGCGATGGCGTCGCCCAGGGTCCGCCGGAACGCGGGGACGTTCTTCATGATCTGGTCGGCGGTGAGGATGCACACCACGCCGTCGGGATCGCGCCGCTGCACCAGCGCGCACGCCAGCGCGCACGCGGCGGCCGTGTCGCGTCCGCACGGCTCTCCCACCACGTTGGCAGCCGGCAGCGCCGGCAGTGTCCGGCACGTCAGCGGCACCAGGTCTTCCGACGTGATGACCAGCGTCCGTTCAGGCGGGATCAGCCCCTCCAGCCGTTCGGCCGCCTGCGCCAGCAGCGGGCGGCCGCCGAAAAGGGTCAAAAACTGCTTGGGGCGCTGCCGCGTGCTGAGCGGCCAGAACCGCTCGCCGCGACCTCCCGCCAGAATCACCGCATAGACAGGGTTCATCGATCACTCCGCGTTTTGTTCGAAAATCCGGCCGAGGCCGAAGAGGGTCAGGTTCGGGTCGATCACAAACGGCAGGCGGCTCCCCGCCAACACCCAGCGGGCGAAACCTCCGGTGCCGACGAGGGTGACGCCGTCGCCGAGCGTCTCGGTGAGGTAGGCCACGATCTCGCGGACGATGCCGCGGTAGCCGATCTTGGCGCCGATGCGGATGGCGCCGCGTGTGCTGCGGCCGATCCTGGGGCAGGCGCCGCCGGGGGCGACGTGCGGCAGCAGTGCCGTCCGCTCGTGCAGGTAATCGGTCATTAGCGGCAGCCCGGGGGCGATCACCCCGCCGATATAGCACCGTTCGCGGGTGACGATGTCGAACGTGAGAGCCGTGCCGAAATCGGCGACGATCAGCGGCGCGCCGTATTTCGCCACCCCGCCGCAGGCGTTGGCCAGGCGGTCGGCGCCGATGGTCCGCGGTTTGGGGTAGTCGACGGCCACGTCCATGCGCAATCCGGCGCGGACCACGAGCGGCGCGCATCCCAGCTCGCGCGTCAGAAGGTCAATCCACAGCGGATTCGTCACCGGCACGACCGACCCCAGCACGGCGCCGTGAACGCCGCCGCGCGCGGCCCGCTGCACCGCCGCGGAACAGGCGCGCGGGTCGCGCGCGATCCCCCCCTTCACATGGGCGAGGCGCGACACGCGTCCGGCGTCGTAAAGCGCCAGGCTGGTCGAGGTGTTGCCGACATCGATAACGATACAGCGCACGCGGAGCCTCCTTTCCCTACACCGCCTGCCACTCCAGCGACAGGTCGACGGCGGGCGCCGAATGGGTCAGGCACCCCAGCGAAATCGCGTCCACGCCGGTCGCCGCAACCGCGGCGGCGCGCGCCAGCGTGATTCCCCCCGACGCCTCCAGGCGCGCGGCGCTGGCCGTCAGCCGCACGCAGGCGCGCATCGTCTCGCAGTCCATGTTGTCGAGCATCACCCACTCGGGCTTCCCCCGGAGCGCACTGCGCAGCTCCTCCACGCTCTCGACCTCGACCTCGACCGGCACGCCGGGAAAGCGCGCCCGCGCCGCGGCGACCGCCTGGTCGAGGCGCGCCGGGTCGCCGCCGCGCCAGAGGCGGCGGTGGTTGTCCTTCATCAGCACGCGGTCGAAGAGGCCGAAGCGGTGGTTGGCGCCGCCGCCGCACAGGACGCTGTATTTCTCGAAGAGGCGCAGGCCGGGGGTGGTTTTGCGGGTGTCGAGGATCAGGGTTCCCCACGGCCGGACCGCCTCGACGAAGCGTCGCGTCAACGTCGCGATGCCGCACATCCGCTGCATGAAGTTCAGGGCCGTCCGTTCGGCGGTGAGGATCGACGCCGCCCGCCCGCGGAGCGTCAGCAGCGTCTCGCCGGCGGCGGCGTCGTGACCGTCGGCGACCGCGACGGCGCAGTCGATCGCGGGATCGACCGCCCGCAGCACGGCGGCCGCCACGGCGCCGCCCGCGACGCGGCACGGCTCGCGGCTGAGGATCGCGCCGACGGCGCGCGCC
>CAYVKQ010000447.1:0-2593 GCA_964451945.1 uncultured Lentisphaerales bacterium | reverse complement strand
CGGGCGGCGAAGGCAGTCTCGCCTCCGGCACGATCAACTACCGGGCGGGCGATGGCACGGCGTCGGTCGTGCGCGGCACGGCCACCGGCACGCAGGTCTATATCACGGGCTCGCCGCTCGAGGCCTTGTCCAGCGGCACGATCTACGGGACGTACGTCGCCGACATCGACCAGAGCGTCACCTTCTCGGCCTCCACCTACGGTGCCAACCCAACGAATGCAATGTTCCGCTACACCTGCCAGGGCTACATCGCGACGAACGCCGCAGGCGTCGTGCGCGCCCAGGGCACCGGAACGACCGCGACCTTCGTGGTGCAGGACGAGGCCACCTACTTCACCTGGATCTGGGGCAACCGTCAGTTCCCTCACGGAATCCACATTGCCGCGGATAGTGGCGGCTCCGTCCGTGTCGGCGGGACGACCTCGACATCGTCTTTCATCCACTGGGTCTCGGGTACCACAAGCTTCGAGGCGATCGCGACGGACGAACAGCACGAGTTCCTCTACTGGGTAGGCGACATACCGGAAGGTTGCGAACGCGACAACCCAATCACAATTCCGGGCGATGTGCCCCGCAAATTCCAGCCGGTCTTCCGGTTGAAGGCCGCGGCAGGCGCCCGCACCTGGCTCGGGGGAACCGGCAGCTGGTACGATGGCGCGATGTGGGCAGACGGCGTCATTCCGGGCCTTGACGAGACGGCGGAGATCGCCAGCGGGGTATGCCTGATCTCGAACTACGTCGAATGCGCGGCGATTACCGTCTCCGGAACGGCAAAAATTCTCGCGGGCTGCTACCAGACCAGCGTGAAGACCATCGTCCCGAGCTACCCGAACCAGAACGTGCTCGCCTATTCTGGAACGCTCATCGAGAAGATCACCATCAAGCTTTCGGGCAAGCTCACGATGTCCGGCACGTCCGAGTTCGCAATCGGCGCGGACGACCAGCCCTACTACCCGCTGCTGTCGGCCGCCGCAATCGAGCTTGCGGATGCCGCGAAGCTGATGGTCGTCGCGGGCGCGCGCACCGATTCGCGCACATACGCCACGGGCAGTGGTTTCGTCAACGTGGCGGGCTCCTTCACTATCCGCGACACGGCAACCTACTATCCCGTCTCCGACAGCTACTCGGGCGGCAGCGTCGTCTGCACGGCAGACCGCTTCACGACGACGACCAACGCGACGGTCTGCGCCGACGACTTCGGCTTCAAGGTGTACATCTTCCGCACGCCGCAGTCCCTCGCGCCGCCCGCGGCCTGCGTGACGGGCTACGGTCCGGGTTGCGGGCATGGCGGCAAGGGCAGCTCGGGGGCGGCGACCTACGACTACCTCTACGCGCCGGTCATGCCGGGCGCGACCGGCGTCTCGGTGTACGAGAACAAGCCGTCCAACGATCAGCCGGGTGGCGGCGTCATCCGCATCCACGCCAACCGCATCGACCATGCCGGCGCGCTCCTCGCCTCCAACAGCAAGTATGTGGGCAAATATCTTGCCGGCGCAGGCGGGACCATTTGGATCACGGCCGCGCAGAATATCATGTTCCATCCCGGCGCACAGTTACGCGTAAAGGGCGGGTATACACAGTACAGCTCCGGGAAAGACGGCGCCGGCGGCGGCCGCATCTCCGTCTGCCGCGGACTGACGGCGGCGGAATTCAACTCGCTCCTCGCGGACGGCAACACATTGCCGGCGGGCCGGTTCACCAAGCGCCCGGCGCAGTATGTCTTCGACAGGGTCGGATTCACGAACGTGTTCAACCGCGTGACGGTCGACGTCGCCGGCGCCGTAAACGCCCAACCCGGCACCTTCGTCCTCCTCGACGGTGGTGCTAGGGAGGGGACCTTGCTCCTGCTGCGGTGAGCGTGCCGTGCGGGCGGAGCGCGGCTGGCGACAGGGCAATCCGCTGGCCGGCTTCCGATCCTCAAGGCCAGGAAACCTGCCCGGCAGTGGTCCCTCCATCAAAAGGAGGGGCTGCGTGAGTAAGCCCGTCAACGCGATCGAGGTGCGCATTTGGGGCAAGCGTGTTGGCGCGATGGCGCCTGCCGCGAACCTGAGCGTTCGGCGTTGAGCGTTTCTGCGCACTCCGTGCCCTTCGTGGTAAATCTCCCCCTGCCCTGCCGCCGCCCTCCAATTTCTATTCAAACGCTTGCTTCCCCCTTTCGTATCCGGTACCCTCTTTACGATAGGCGTCGTTTACCAGATGTTGCATCGGGCGGCCTCGGCGTGCGCGGTCGCTTCGGCGCGAGGGTGTCGGCCAGAACTGGTCTACCTGCATTTCCGCCCGTCGCCCGACAGGCGCTCCGCGGCGACCGCGCAGTATGTGGCGGACCTGATGCACCTGCGCAGCCTGATCGGGAATGCGGCGGGGTTCCCGTTCCGGGTGGTTGAGATGCCGCTGGCTTGCACGCTGGCGTTTGTCGCCATCCAGGGGCTCGACAAGCGAGATCCGGCCAGCGCGGCGCAGGTGAAGGCGGCGCTGGCGGGCGGTCCGCTGTTCACGTTCGGGACGCCGGTGACAAAGCTTTTTTAATAGACTCTTTTTGGGCTATTGATTACAATCCATACGATCAATGAACCTATAAGGGTCTATTTATGGC
>CAYVKQ010000446.1:0-2599 GCA_964451945.1 uncultured Lentisphaerales bacterium | reverse complement strand
GTTCCATACTCGCCGGGCTCACACTAGTGTTGGAGATGAGGGGGGACTGGTTGGCTGCTGGTTGGCTGCCACCGTTTTTCGCTTGCCGCTTCTTGACAGCACGCGCTAGCTGTTCGAATCTGACCTCGAGGCCTGCGGGCGGGTTGGACATCGGCGCGGCCGGCAGAACAGGCGAGGTCGAATCTCTCCCACGTGACGCAGGCTTCACTCTTTCAGCCCAAGAGTCTGCGGGCGCGAGGGTATTGACGTTTCCATAGCGTTTTTCTACAAAGGTCTCGTGAAGGCGATTCCCAATCGGCGGCATGAGCGCTTCGCACAGTTGATCGCCAGCGGCTCTTCCCAGGCGGCGGCCTACCGGGAAATATTCCCGGCGTCGCGGAAGTGGGCCGCGGCGACCGTCCACAAGCGCGCATCGGAGCTGGCTCGGAATGGGGAGGTTTCGGGTAGGGTTCGGGAATTGTCCGAGGCGGGCGCCGACGAGGCGATCATGACACGCAAGGAGGCGCTCAAGCGGCTGTCCGATATAGCCCGCAAGGAACGCGGGATGCTGGTGGTCGCCGCCGTGCGGGAGATCGGGAGGATGTCCGAATGGTACGAGCCGGAAAAACTGGCCGAGCATGATCCTTCAAAACCGCCCCGCGGGATCATCTACCTGCCTATGCCAATATCGGCACTCAGGGGCGATCTCGATGACGTCCCCAACCCTCACAACGCACTCCCGGCCGCGGAACGCGCGGAGAATGCGCCGGCCGTCCCCGCGGAAACGGGAACCCCTTCCATGCCGCGCAGCGTATCACCGGCCATGCCCGCTAGGCCTTCGTACCCGTTTTGAGCATCCTGGCCAGCCGGGCCTTGTCCCTGGCGTCAAGGCTGTTCAGTTGCTCCGCCAAGGCGTCCAGCCGGTCGCGTGCGTCCTCCACCGGCGGCGGCAGGGCGACGGCCTTGCGCCCGGTCAGGACGGCGGGAAGCTTGTCGCCCAGGACCGCCCGCAGGTGTTCCCGCCGGGGGTTGTAGTAGTATTTCTCGATGGTCTTTGCCGTGCCGTGCCCCGTCACTTTCGCCACGGTCTCGATGGGAATCCCCGCCGACAGCGCCAGCGTGGCCCATGTTCCCCGCAGGCTATGCCAGCCCACGATGGAAGCCGACAGCTTCCCTTTTCCGTCCGGGCGCACTTGCCGGGTTTCCTGTATCAGCCCTTTCAGGTCACGCCCGGTCTTTTCAGGCGTCCCCTTGCGGAAGGATAGCCCGCTCGCAAGCTCGGCGTCCTTCAAGTCCTGGGACACCTGTCCGCGCTGCCGGCCTGTCTCCTTCTCAATGTCGCGGTATGTCTTGCCGTCCGCGTACCGCTTCAAACTGTCAAGGATACGGTCGCGCTTGGCCCCAGCGTATTGTTCCTGCACGGCCTTGCACACATCGGGAAACGCTTCCTGAAGATCCGACCGCTCCGGGGTTATGCAGCCGTCCTCCGACACGTCCTGGGACGCCGCTCGATCGGAGGCCAGCGCCCGCGCAAACAGCGTCTTGCCCCGGTAAACGATGCCGTATCGGTTCGACAGGTACATGCGGGCTGCGGCGGGGAAAACATAGCTCCCGTCGCGATCCTGCTCGGCAAGGGCCGCCTCGAAGACTTCCCGCAGAGGTTCAAAGATGGGGATCTCCACACCTGCGCCTGTCTTGGCCGTCTGAACCGTTACAAACCCCGCCCGCAGGTCGACCGACGCCCAGCGCAACAGGCATACGTCGCCGATCCGCAACCCGGTCAGCGCCGCGCATACCGTGAGCGGGTACAGGAAGGAGTCGGGGCGGGCCGTCTCAAACAGTTGAGCCAGTTCCGCAGCCGTCAACGGGCGGCGGTGGATCGCGTCGCCACCGTTCCCGTTGCCCCGACGCTTGATCTCGCCTTCAAAGGGGTTCTGGGTGCCCAGGGGCAAGAGACGGGCAAAAGCCGACTTCAACAGGGAAGCGGCGCCGCTTGCCGTGCGGTTGGTGAAGTTCCTCCGCAAGGTTTCGACATAGGCGGCCGCCTGTTCCCGTGTGACTTCGTGAAGGTACTCACACGGGACGGCGGCGGCAAAGCGATTGAAGAGCGTATCACACCATTTCAGCCAATCTTCCGTTGGCCGGGTTTCCCTTCCCAGCGCCCGCCACTTCGCGGGCAGGTCGGCCAGCCGGGTGTATTCCACCTTGCGCCCAGTCTTGCTTTCGATCACCCTTTCCATGAGATGCTCGGCCCGTCCCTTGCGAGAGATTTGCTCGACAATCTCCGCGAGCTTGGACTCGGCCCTGGCCCGCGACGCCTCGAAGGCACGGTCGCCTTCACCCGAAAGCAGCAGTCCCTCGGGCGGGGTGCCCTTCCACTTGAGGCCAAGATTGACAACCCGCCGCTTCCACTTGTCACCGCCGCCTTTCTCCTTGAACTCCGCATACCAGTAAGGGCGTGGCGTGCCGTCGCGTTGTTTCAGCAGTTTGAGAGCCATGGAGCGTGATTCCCTTCTGCGCCTTGCAATACGGTACAGCATGGCGCAATAGGGGCATTCCCGCAAGCATAAAACACACACAAACACACACACGCCCCGAAATAACCGTCTAGCACGCCTAT
>CAYVKQ010000445.1:0-2607 GCA_964451945.1 uncultured Lentisphaerales bacterium | reverse complement strand
CAGGCGTGTCTGCGCGCCCTGGCCGCATGGGTCGCCGAGCAGCACGCCATGGCCGTCAGCGACCTTGTCCACGCCCGGCTGCACGGGAAACTGCTGACCGTCGACCTCGCCTTTTTCGAGGATTGCTCCGCGCAGGACCGCCTCCATCTGGTGCAGGAACAGGCGATGGCGCAACCGGTCCGCGTGCTCGGCAGCCTGTTCCAGGCGCTGCACGCGGGCGTGGCGCTGGCGGGCGTTTTGGCGCTCCTCGCCGCGCTGCATCCGCTGGTGCCGCTGGCGCTAGCGGTCAGCGGCGCGCCGGTGCTGCTGCTGCGGCTGCGGCGCGCCCGGCGGCTCTACGCCTGGCGGCGCGACCAGGCGCCCCTCGAACGCGAGGCCGGCTATTTCCACCACCTGCTGACCGACGGCGCGCATGCCCAGGAGATGCGCCTCTACGGCCACGGTCCGTTTTGCCGCGCGCGGTTCGAACGCGTGCGGGCGCGGCTGCGGCTGGCGCGGCTGGCGTGGCGGCGCTATCTGGTGTCGCGCGAGCTGGCGGTGCAGGCGATCATTTTGGGCGTGCTGGCCGCGGTGCTGGTCTGGCTGACCGGCCGGCTGCTGGCGGGGGCGCTGACGCTCGGCGGCCTGGTGATGGCGGTCCAGGCGCTGCAGCGCGGACAGGCACAGATCGGCGCGCTGGCGGCCGCGGTCGCCGACGTCTACCAATCGGCCCTGTTCTTCCGGACCTTCGACGAACTGCTGGCGCTGCCGGCGCGCGTCGCCGCGCCCGCTGCGCCGCAGCCGATTCCCCGTCCGCTGCGGCAGGGGATTGTGTTCGACCGGGTCACCTTCGCCTACCCCGGCACGGAGCGGACCGTGTTGCGCGACGTTTCTTTTGTCCTGCATCCGGGCGAGCGCCTCGCTTTGGCCGGCGCCAACGGTTCCGGGAAGTCGACGATCATCAAACTGCTTGCCCGCCTCTACGATCCGCTGTCGGGGCGCATCCTCGTCGACGGCGTTGATCTGCGCGACTGCGACCCCGCCGCGTGGCGCGGCCGCATCGGCATGGTGGTCCAGGATTTCGGCCGCTACCAGTGGACCGTGGCCGAGAACATCGCCATGGGCGATCCGGCAGGCGCCGACGCCGCGCCGCGCGTGGCGGCCGCGGCGGCGGACGCCGGGCTCGGCGAAGCGCTTCGCGCCTGGCCGCGGGGGCTGGACACGCCGCTCGGACGCTGGCTGCACGAAGGAACGGAGCCGAGCGCCGGCCAGTGGCAGCGGATCGCCCTGGCACGCGCGCTGGCGCGGGACGCCGAGATGCTGGTGCTGGATGAACCGACCAGCTCGCTCGACGCGCGTGTGCGGCGCGAGGTCCTCGCCCGGCTGCAGACGATGGCGGCGGGGCGAATGACGCTGGTGGCGAGTCATCGCCTGGCGTTGGCCGAGTGGGCCGACCGTGTAGTGGTGCTGTGCGCGGGCGAGGTGGCCGAAACGGGCGCGGCGGCGGCGCTGCGCGGCGGAGGCGGCGCGTTCGCGCGCTTGTTCGCGAAAGGAAATGGGGAGACGGATGAACCGTGAATGGAGCGGCGCGATCCCCGAGCTCACCGCCGTGCAGCACGATTTCCTGCGGGTGGCGCGGGCGGCGGCCTGCGGCCGTGTCTGCGATCCTCCACCCCTCTCCTGGGAGGCGGTGCTGGCGCTGGCGCACGCGCACCAGGTGGCCGATTTTTTATATCCGCGCGTCGCCGCCTGGCCGCCGTCGTTACAGCCGCCGGCGGCCGACCGGGTCCGCTGGCGGAGCGCCTTTGTCGGCGCCGTGGCGCGTTACGAGCGGAGTGTCGTGCACACACGCGGAATTCTTTCCGCCCTGCGGGAGGCGGGGGTGCGGGTGATTCCGCTGAAGGGGGTTTGGCTGGCGGAGCGGGTGTACGGCGACGGCGCCTGCCGGCCGATGAGCGACATCGATCTGCTGGTGGCGCCGCCCGATCTCGAACGCGCGCGGGCGGCGGTCGCGCGACTCGGCTGCGCGACCGACGATTTCCCGCCCGAGGCGGCGGGCGGCAGGCATCTTCATTTCCGCAAGCCGGGCGCGCCCCTGCCGCTGGAGCTGCATTGGCGCCTGCGGCCGGATGAAGAAGACGGAGACGACGCTGGCGCGCACGAACGGGTCTGGGAGGATCTGGAGGAGGCGTCGCTGCACGGAGTGCCGGTGTCGGCCTTTCCCGTCGAACGGGAGATCGTCTACCTGGCGGATCACATTCTACGGCACGGCTGGGCCGTGCCGCTGAGGGCCCATCTCGATCTGGCGCTCCTGTGCGCCCGGTTCGGCGCGCAGGCGGACGCCGCGCGGCTGGCGCGCGAGGCGGATTCCTGGCGCATCCCCTTCGGCGCCCGCTTTGTGCTGCGGGTGGCCGCCGATCTTTTCGGCGAGGCGCCGTTCGCGGCGGTGGCGCCGTTTCTACTGGAGTCGGCGGCGTGCGGCGACGCGCGGCGCGCGGCGCTCGCGGCGGCCGTTCAGCTCAGTCCCGGAAGCGCGCGCATCACTCCCGCGCTGGCGGCGGCGCTCTCCCGGCCGCGCGCCGGCCGCCTCGCCGCCGGGTTCGGCCGCGTGTGGCTGGCGCCGGCCCA
>CAYVKQ010000444.1:0-2610 GCA_964451945.1 uncultured Lentisphaerales bacterium | reverse complement strand
TTGAGGAGGGAAAATACCCTTTGCGCGCCCGCCGGAATGCGTGTACGCTCTTCACCGTCGGCGGGGTTGCGGTGACTTCTCGAATGAGGAGCGGGTGCCGTCGCCGCTGTTTTGTGCAAGCACAGGCTTCTGCCTGGAACTCGGGAGACCGATATGTACCAGACACGCGACGGCGCGGACGCGCCGCTCACCGGCCCACGCAACCCACGCATCCGCGGCGCGCTGTCGACGGCCGCCGCCATCGGCATCGCATGGGCGTTTGCCACGTTCGAGGCCGCCGCCCAGTCGGATGCGGTCAAGTACATCGGTCCTGACAACGTTCATCTCGATGTCGCCGTCTCCAGAAGTGCCCTCACCTACCTGCTGGAATTGCGCCGGGATGACAACACGGTGCTGGACCAGGCGGCGGGCGCCTCGCATCGGTTCAAGAAGAATGACGAAGGGCTGAGTGCCGGAACCTACACCTATCAGATCTACGACCATCACTACACCGACGAGAAACAGACCGCGACGGAGACGACGATCACCCAGGCGGGCACCGCCGAGGTGACCGGCACCAATGTCACGGGCACGTTGGTCTTCGACGAGCAGATCAACAATGTCACACTGCCCTCGATGAGCATCACTGTGCCGCAAGACTTGACACTCGATATCAGCGGCACGACGGTGAGCAATGCCGCTACCCTCCGCATCACAGGCACGGCAAATCTCTCGGATGTGCGCCTTCTGGGCAAAGGCAGCAGCGTGTATGGCATGTATGGCGGAACACTTACACTTGCCGATGTCGTGTTTCATCCGCAAGCCAGAATCGGCCCTTTTAATCAGAATCCCATTCAATTCAACGGCCCTGTCACCGGCGGCGAATTCTCACTGTCTCACGATTACTCGGTTACCGATATGCATCAGGCCGTCATCGGTTTCACTGAAGCGACGTCCGTCGGTGGAAGCACGTTCGGAGGGTGCGTCGATCTGGACGTCTCGGCCAACCGCCGGGTAGTGTTTGAGAACTGTTCCAACACGGTGCTCCGCTTCCGCGCCGGTGCCGACGTGGCGGTGAACGGCGGCTCGTTGCGCGGATGGGGCAACATAAAGCTCCAGGGCGACGCCAGCGCCGCCATCTTGAACGCGCGCGTTGACATCGCTATCCAGGATACCCAGCCTGTTTATGAATACTGGGGCGCCAATTCATTGGTCAGATTCACGAACTGCGATATCTACCGGGCCGGTTCCTCCTCCTTGTTTCCGCGCAATGTGAAATACAACGGGTGCACTTTTTTTGAAGAAATCAGGATCGATAACAGCGCCGCGCCCGAATTCACCGGATGCGAATTCGCCAAGAAGGTCTGGCTAGTCGACCGCACGGGCGGCATTTTCCGGGACAATATTTTTCACGAACCGCTGTGGTTTACGCACGCATACCGCCATTCAGTGACCGAGGACTCCTTGTGGGGCACGACGGCCTGGTGGACCGACTCCCCGTTGAGCCCCACGGTTACCGGAAACAGTTTTCTTGGCGTAAGGGGGCCGGAATACCGCTACACCCGGTTCGAGGCCGATATGAAGCAGCTGTTGCCGCCGGCGAAGCCGATCCCCATCGGCGCCAATTACTACGGAGAAAAGACCGGCCCCAAGATTTTCTGGCCGCACAACCCGGACGTCAAGGCGCAGCCCTTCCTCGGCGGGCTGGGCGCCACGGTCATCATCGAGACCGAAGGCTCGACGGTACCGTTTTTCGACCTCGCACCCTTTTCCCCGAGCGGGAGGCGTTCCTCGGACAGACGCGTCTTCCCCACCTTCTGGCGGGACGGGTGGATCGCGGGCCAGCACGTGGTGCCGCACCAGCCGAACAACCGGGTCAACACGGCGCTTTACCAGGGAAAGGAGACGCTGCTGAGCGTGCTGATCGGCACGTCGGCAGACCGCGTCAGCGGGGTCAGGCTGCGCGTCGAATTGGACGGCCAGCCGGTGCAGCCCGCCGGGGGGGAACCGGAGGTCGTCGGCAGCCTCGCCGAACAAAGTTCGACCGGCCTCGAACAAGGCATGCACACGTTCGACTACATGCTGCCCGCCGTCGACAAGGCGAGCGCCCGGCTCCGGGTCTGGCTCGACACGACCGGCGTCCGCGGCTATGAGGACGCTCCCGACGGCGGCGCGGTCAGCGAAATCATCACGGAGGACCTGGCGTTCCGCACGCCGGCGAACGCGCCGCTGCGGGTCCTGGTCGTGCCCGTCACGGTGGGCTTATGGGGGGACACCAAACCCGGAAACATCTTCGACTTCACGGTGAAGATGAAGGACGCCTTGGCCTCGATGCTGCCGCTGCGATGGTCGCAGGATATCCAAGTCTCCTTCGGCTCCGCCGTCTCGGTGTCTACTGAGAACGTGACGGTGGACGCGGTCGACCTCAATATAACGGCGAGGAAAATCACGAAGAAAGGCCTAGGCCTGATTGACCTCCTCTGGGGAGCAGGGACGGCCCCGCACGTCTTCGTCGCCCTGATGCCCGCCGGCTCCATGGGAACCGGGGTAAGCGGCGCCTTCCTGCAGTTGACCCCCAACGTCCTCTTTGTGGAGGAGGACGCACCCGAAGCCACGATCCACGAGCTGGGG
>CAYVKQ010000443.1:0-2611 GCA_964451945.1 uncultured Lentisphaerales bacterium | reverse complement strand
TTGCTCTTTGACAATTTGGACAGTTTGGGAATCAGATTGCAACGTATACCGAGAGTGGAGCGATAGCTTCAGGGCAAGCGTATACGGGCGCACGACGGATGCCTTGGCACCGGCAGGCGAAGAAGGACGCGGTAAGCTGCGACAAGCCACGGGGAGCGGCAAACACGCTTTGATCCGTGGGTATCCGAATGGGGCAACCCGCCGCCCGTCATGGGGCGGCACCCCCGGCTGAACACAATAGGCCGGCGGGAGCGAGACCCGGGGAAGTGAAACATCTCAGTACCCGGAGGAAAAGAAATCAAACGAGATTCCGCGAGTAGCGGCGAGCGAAAGCGGACGAGCCCAAACCGGAAGGCTTGCCTTCCGGGGTTGCGGGACCGCCACCACGGCGGGCGGAGCGGCAGGGGAACGGCCTGGAAAGGCCGGCCAGAGGGGGTGAAAGCCCCGTACCCGAAGCCGCGCCGCCCCCGGGCGGGATCCCAAGTAGGGCGGGGCACGCGAAACCCTGCCTGAATCCGGGGGGCCCACCCTCCAAGGCTGAACACTGGCCGGTGACCGATAGTGAACGAGTACCGCGAGGGAAAGGTGAAAAGAACCCCGTGAGGGGAGTGAAACAGACCTGAAATCGTGCGCCCACAAGCTATGGGAGCGCCGCAAGGCGTGACCGTTTGCCTTTTGCATAATGAGTCCGCGAGTCACCCCGTGCGGCGAGGCCAACCCCTTCGAGGGGGGCAGCCGCAGCGAAAGCGAGCGCGAAACGCGCGACCAGTCGCGCGGGGTGGACCCGAAGCCCGTGTGAGCTACCCCAGGGCAGGCCGAAGTTCCCGTAACGGGGAATGGAGGGCCGAACGAGTGACCGTTGAAAAGGTCTTCGACGACCTTGGGGTTGGAGTGAAAGGCTTATCAAACCGGGTGATAGCTGGTTCTCCCCGAAATGTATTTAGGTACAGCCTCCCGCACAGCCCGCCGCGGGGGTAGAGCACTGACTGGTCTAGGGCCCCTACCGGGGTACCGAAGCCTGTCAAACTCCGAATACCGCGAGCGGGGCATCGGGGGAGTGAGACCGTGGGGGCTAAGCTTCATGGTCGAGAGGGAAACAGCCCAGACCGCCGTCCAAGGTCCCTAAAAACGGCTCAGTCACTAAGGATGTGGGGTTTCGAAGACAGCCAGGATGTTGGCTTAGAGGCAGCCATCATTTGAACAGTGCGTAACAGCTGACTGGTCGAGAGATCCCGCGCCGAAAATGATCGGGAGTCAAGCCGTTTACCGAAGACGCGGGACGCCGCAAGGCGTCGGTAGGGGAGCGTGCCGCGACGGGTCGAAGCGGGGGCGGGAGCCCCCGTGGACCGCGCGGCAGTGATGATGCGGACATGAGTAACGAAAAGACGGGTGGAAATCCCGTCCGCCGGAATCCCAAGGTTTCCCGGGGCAGGTTCGTCCGCCCGGGGTCAGCCGGGACCTAAGCCGAGGCCGAAGGGCGTAGGCGATGGACACACGGTCAACATTCCGTGGCCGGCCGCGAGAGTTATCCGACGGGGAGGGCGCAAGGCAGGCGCGGAGGGGCGATGGATATCCCCTTCGAAACGAGCAGGGCGCCGGGCAGGCAAATCCGCCCGGCATCAGCCCGAGACGCAAGCAAGGACGGGGCGACCCGTCCAAGCGCGCTGCGCCGATGCGACGAGAAAAGCCCCTAAGGTCGAGCGGCCGCCCGTACCAAAACCGACACAGGTGGGAGGGTGCCAATACACCCAGGCGCGCGAGAGAAACCTCGTTAAGGAACTCGGCACACTAGCCCCGTAACCTAGGGAGAAGGGGCCCCCCGCGAGGGGGCGCAGTGAAATGGCCCATGCGACTGTTTAACAAAAACACAGCACTCTGCCAACGCGTGAGCGGATGTATAGAGTGTGACACGTGACCAATGCGGAAAGGTCAAGGCGAGGGGTCAGCCGCAAGGCGAAGCTCCGAACCGAAGCCCCCGTGAATGTCGGCCGTAACTATAACGGTCCTAAGGTAGCGAAATTCCTTGTCGGGTAAGTTCCGACCTGCACGAATCGTGTAACGATATGGGCGCTGTCTCAACGAGGATCTCGGTGAAGTTGTAATGCCGGTGAAAATGCCGGATTCCCGCAGAAGGACGGAAAGACCCTGTGAACCTTTACTGTATTCTGGCGCTGTCGCCTGTTCGTGCATGTGTAGCATAGCCGGGAGCCTTTGAAACCGCCGCGTCAGCGGCGGCGGAGGCGCCAGTGAAATACCGGTCTTGCTCGGGCGGTCGTCTAACGCCGTGCCGTCATCCGGCCGGCGGACCACGCCAGAGGGTCAGTTTGACTGGGGCGGTTTCCTCCCAAAGAGTAACGGAGGAGTTCTAAGGTTGCCTCGGCACGGTCGGCAATCGTGCGAGAGAGCGCAAGGGTAGAAGGCAGCCTAACTGCGACACCGACAGGTGGAGCAGACGCGAAAGCGGGACCTAGTGATCCGGCGCCCACTCGTGGCAGTGGCGCCGCTCAACGGATAAAAGGTACTCCGGGGATAACAGGCTGATCGCCGCCGAGAGTCCACATCGACGCGGCGGTTTGGCACCTCGATGTCGGCTCATCGCATCCTGGGGCTG
>CAYVKQ010000442.1:0-2627 GCA_964451945.1 uncultured Lentisphaerales bacterium | reverse complement strand
TGTGCATGCGGGATAGGGGGACTTGCGCCGGGCACGCCCATCAGAAACGATGCTGAAACGCGATCTGCAGGGAGAGCCAGTCACGGTCCTTGTAGAGCTGGTCGAGCTCGGTGTTGCACTGCGGGTGCGGCTCGTAGCGGCTGAAGCAGGGGCCGATGTCGAGCTTGATCGTGGAGCGGTCTCCGCGCCGGCGCACGCCCAGTCCGACCTGGTAGGTTTTGAGCGGCGGCGCGGCGGTAACATTGGCCATGCCGGTCTCAAGCTCGCTCGTGTCTTCGTAGTAGCGGCCGAACACGCTGACGAACCAGACGCTGTGCCAGTCCCGCTCGATAGCGGCGCTGGCCGATTTCGCGGTGAAGTGCGGTCTCTCCTTCGCGTAGCCGGCCGCCAGGCGCATCACCCAGTTCTCGGCCAGCGCGTAGTTCAGCGCGCCCTGCAGGGTCAGGCGCGGTTTCCGGTCGGTGGTGTCGTCGAGCCGACCCTCCAGCAGCGTGCGCAGGCGGCGCAGCGGCACGTTTTCAAACGAAACGTGGCCGCCAATGGTGTCAAACGTGTCGCGCAGCCAGACAAAGGGCGTTCCCTCCTGGCAACCCGGCGAAACGTGGTCGCGCTGGTAGGAGACGCCGGCGCCCGCGAATCCCGCTCCGGGAAGATACTCCCAGCGCAGTCCGGAAGACGCGTTGTACCCCCGCGGATGGGCCTTCCGGTATTCCGTGCCGCTGTCGCCGAAAAGGTTCAGGGCGTCGATCCTGTGCCGGTAGTATTCGTTCATCCAAAGCGCGCGGTAGGTCTGAAAGCCGTCGTAGGCACCGCCATCGACCTTCCATTCGAGGGTTTCGCCCAGGTCGAAACGAGCGCTGCCCTGAACGCCGAAGCGCTCGCCTGACAGGCGTCTGCTCCGCCTGAGCCCGAGGGTTTCGGTCTTGAAATCCATCCGGGTCTTCCGGTACGAGGCTGCGAGGCTGAACTCCATGGAGGGCTGCTTCAGACGGTATTCCGAGATGAGGTCCGCCACCAGAATGTCCGAAGCGACCATGGCGGCCGTGTCCAGCGTGGCTTCGCTGGCGGCCTGCCGCTCCGTTTCGAGCGCCGGCAGGGAGAGGGCCGCTTCCGAATCCGGCGCGGCGCCGGGGATCGCTGCCGGAACCTCTCCGGTGATGGCGTCGATGGCCGCGCGGATTTTTTTCAGGCCCTCGTATTTCGCCTGGCGCAACACAACCCGGGGGGCTGCGGCGGGTTCCGCGACCGTGGCGTCGATGACCACCAGATAAGGCATGCCGGCGCCGCCATAGCGTTGCAGCAGAGCGCCCTTTGGATCATCCAGCACCAGGCCAAGGTCGGTCTCCTCCAGGAACGTCTCCAAGTCCTCCTGTTCGGCAACCTCGCTGTTGACCGCCACAACCTGCACGGGGAAACCGTGCGGATTCCCCGACCGGGCAGCGTAGTGCTCATGGATACCGAGTTCAAGCTCCCGCGAAGCGCGGAAACAGTCGCCGCAGCCGGCGTTGAAGAAGTCGAGGACAACAATCTGCCCGCGGAAATCGTCGAGGCTGACCTGTTCTTCCGCATCCAACCGCGGCAGGGTGAAGGGAGGGGCTTTCTCCCATGCGTACAGCACGTCCGCTCCCGGCAGCAAGGCAGCAAGCATCAGGGTCAGCGCCACGGAAATACGCTTCATCATCGTTCTCCGCATGCAGAACACGAGCCGCCGCTCGATTGGCCGCCGACGGCGGACGCCGAGCTGGATTCGAACTGCGTGACGAGCCGGTTGAGCGAGCTGAACATCGCGGCGCCGTCGAACGTCATGTTGGGCTTGGAAACCAGCCGTTGCTGCTGGGGCGGCACATGCGCACATCCAGCCAGGATCAGGGCGCCGCCGACCAGCAGTGCCGCCAGACAGCCGCGGCCCCGGACGGGGTTTCCGGTTCCCCTCCTGATTCCATCCATCGAGTTTTCCATCATCGGCAATCTCCTGCTGTCTGCCAGGTCAATGGGGCGGAAGACGCTTTTCTGTCGACCACGACCGCATGGTCAAACCCTGCAGCCACCGATCTTGAACGGGTTGCAAGGCGGCAGTGTGCGCGAGCGTCAAAGCCACGGACACCGTGATCAGAAGTGATGCGCTATCGACCGAGCCAGCGGCCTTTGCGATGGCGATAGGAAACCAGAAACAGTGCCGCGTGTCAAGGCGCCGGAAACTTTTTTTGAAAAAGAGGGTTGACTTTCTTGCCCCCCCCGCACAATGTATGCAACGGTTCAAATTGGCTTTCGTATTCTCACGTGGATGCGGGAGCAGAACGGGTTCTTCACGCAGGGAGCGCCCGGCAAATCGGTATACTCGATTCGGAAAAGGAGGGCTGTAGCCATGTTCAGACCTTTCGCGAAGACGGCGCTCGCCTGTGTCTCCCTTTTTCTCCCGCTTGCCGCCGCCGCCGGCACGCCCGGCGCGTCGAGCTACGTGCAGGGCGGGCTCGTCGGCCACTACGATGGCATCGACAACGCCGGTACCGGCGTCCACGATCCCGACGCCACGGCATGGAAGGACCTCGCCGGCACGCTCGGCGACGGCACCCTCGGCGCGGGCGCCGCATGGGCGGACGGCAATTGCTGGACCAACGCCGCCAACG
>CAYVKQ010000441.1:0-2629 GCA_964451945.1 uncultured Lentisphaerales bacterium | reverse complement strand
CTTGGCAAGGTGGCACTCTACCAACTGAGTTACGCTCGCTCTGTCGGTGAAACGGGAGGCAATATACCGGATTCCGCGACTGGATGCAACCCCCGATTTCTCCCCGGTAAATTCCGGGTAAATTCCGCCGATTCCCCGGCTGGGTTGAGCCGCGTCGGCCGGGACGGTATAATCTGCCGCTGAACGGCACCGGCCGACGGCGACGGCGCCCCGGCCTCCGGCCGCCGGCAAACGGGAGCAACCATGATCGCGGACTATGAGCAGCAAGTCTACACGGCCATGCTGGGCAAGGTGATCGGCGTCTACCTGGGACGCCCCTTCGAAGGCTGGGCCAAGCGGGCCATCGAGGCTCGGTGGGGGCAGATCGAACGCTATGTGCATGCCGACCAGAACGTGCCGCTGGTCGTGGCCGACGACGATCTCACCGGCACCTTCACCTTCATCAAGATCCTGGCCGACTCGGGCTGCTACGAGGAGACCCCCGACCGGCTCTATGGCGAGAACTGGCTCAACTACCTCCTGGAGGGACAGACCGTGCTCTGGTGGGGCGGCGTGTCGCATTCGACCGAGCATACCGCCTTCGGCAATCTCAAGCGCGGCATCGGCTCGCCGGAATCCGGCTCCATGCGGCGCAACGGTCGCGAGGTTTCCGAGCAGATCGGCGCGCAGATCTTCATCGATGCCTTCGGCATGGTGGCGCCCGGCCGGCCCGAGCTGGCGGTGCGTCTTGCCGGGAAGGCCGCCCGCGTCTCGCACGACGGCGAGGCGGTGCATGCCGCGCAGGTCGTCGCGGCCATGGTCAGCCTTGCCTTCGTGACGAAGGAGATGGATCGCCTCCTCGACGAGGCGGTGGCCTGGATTCCCCGCGAATCGCTCATCGCGCAGGTCCACCGCGACGTGCGCGCGTGGGCCGCGGCGGACGGCGACTGGCGCCGCACCTTCGCCCGCATCGAGGAGCGGTACGGCTATTCGGTCTACGGCGGCAACTGCCACGTCGTCCCGAACCACGCCCTCATGGTCATGGCCTGGGCCTATGCCGGGAACGATTTCTTCAAAGCCCTGCAGATCGTCTGCACGGCCGGCTGGGACACCGACTGCAATGCGGCGAACGTCGGCTGCGTGTCGGCGCTGGTCGCGGGGCTCGGCCATCTCGGCGACACGTACGATTTCCGCACCCCGTTCGCGGACCGGCTCCTGCTGCCGACGGCGGACGGCACGGATGCGGTCACCGACGTGCTGCGCCACGCGCGGATCGTCGCCGCCATCGGACGGCGCGTGATGAAGGCCGAACCGGCGCCCGCGCCCAAGGGCGGCGCCCTGCACCACTTCGAGATGCCGGGCGCCGTGCACGGCTACCAGCGGTCGGCCGGCCGGGCGCGGGCGGTCAACGTCGCGGCGCCGGCCGGCTCGGCCGGCACGCGCGGGCTCGGCTTCGGCTTCGGGACGGACCGCGCGGCGCCCGCCCGGATCGCGACGCCGCTTCTCGGCGGCACAGCCGAAGGCACGGCGTACGCCGTCGTGTCCACGCCCCTGCTCTACAACGGGATGACGGTGAAGGCCCGTCTCCACTGCCGGTCGCTGTCGGCGCCGGCCACGCTGCGGCTCTATGTCCGCACGACGGAAGACGTCCTGGTCCACTCGCCGCCGGTCGAGCTGCGCGCGGGCGTGCCCGCGAACCTCTCCTGGATCGTGGAGGCGGGATGGGTGCCGCTGCGCGAATTCGGCCTGGAAGCCGCTTCCGAGCAGCCGTGCGAGGGCGAGGTGGTAGTCGACTACGTGGATTTCGGCGGGGCGGTGCGGCTCGACTTTCCCGAGGTGCTGCCCGCCCCGGGCGCGCGGGCGATCCCCGGCTGGATCTCCAATCTCGACCTCGTGCGCGGACGCTTTTCGAATGATCGCGACCCCTGGCTCTACCTGGGTCGGAACGAGACGCTGGGCGTGCTGGTCACCGGCAACCGCTCCTGGCGCGATTGCGGACTGCGGTGCGGATTCAAGATCCATGCGGCCGAGCGCGCCGGCGTGCTGCTGCGGTACCAGGGCCTGAGGCGGCACGATGCCGTCTGGTTCAACAAGGACACGGTGCAGATCGTGCGCAACTGCTATGGCGATCAGGTGCTGGCCGAGGCGCCGCTGGCGCTGGAGGAGAACCGTCCCTACACGCTGGAGGCGCGGGTGGAGGGCGACCTGATCCGCGTCTCCATCGACGGCCGCCAGGTGCTGGCCGCCCGGGACGCGACCTTCGCGGGCGGCGGGGCGGGGTTGGCCGTCGAGCGCGGGCTGGCGGGATTCCGCACGCTGGCGATCGAGGCCACGACGCGGCATTGACCGCACCTGCAGTGACAGATAGAATGCCGCCTCTTGACCGAGGGATCCTGGACTTGATGGAGCTTGGACTTGATCGGGCCTGGAACCAATAGCATGACAACCTTTTTGCCCAGGCGCCTCTCCGGCGTCTTCGGCGGCGCCCGTCCTCCTGCGCGGCCCCCCGTATGGATCCGCACCATCTAGCCGATTACCACGCCGTGCGGAACGCGACCATTGCCGGGCGCTTCAGCACCTGGCAGACGCTGCTGAGCGACCTGCGAAAGACCGCCCGGTGCGACCGCACGGTCGTGCGCTTCCCGAACGC
>CAYVKQ010000440.1:1007-2642 GCA_964451945.1 uncultured Lentisphaerales bacterium | reverse complement strand
CGACGAGGGTGTATTCGAAGGTGATGATCCGCTTCGTCCGCGCCGTGTAGTCGGCGCAGGCGGCGAGCAGCTCGGCGAGCGGCCAGCGGGCGTTCACCGGCATCAGCGCGCCGCGCAGGGCGTCGTCGGGGGCGTGCAGCGAGACCGAGAGTTCGACCTGCAGCCCCTCGCCGGCGAGGCGGCGGATGCCCGGGACGACGCCGCAGGTGCTGAGCGTCATGCGGCGCGCGCCGATGGTCAGCCCGCCCGGGGCGTTGAGGACGCGGATGGCGCGTAGGGTCTGGTCGTAATTGGCGAGCGGTTCGCCCATCCCCATGAACACCAGGTTGTCGGGGCGCGCGTCGGGGTCGGCGCCCGCGGTGGCGCGCAGGTCGCGGGCGGCGGCGTAGACCTGGCCGACGATCTCGCCGGCGTCGAGGTCGCGCGCCAGCCCGAGGGCGCCGCTGGCGCAGAAGGCGCAACGGAAGGCGCACCCCGCCTGGGTCGAGACGCAGAGGGTGCGGCGGTCGCGGGAGGGGATCAGCACCGCCTCGATCTGTTCGCCGTCGCGGCAGGCGAGGAGGTATTTCGTCGCGCCGTCGTCCGCCGTCCGCCGTTCGCGCACCTCCGGCGCGGCGGGGTCGCACCGTTCGGCGAGACGCTGGCGGAGCGCGGCGGGGAGGTTGGTCATGCGCGCCCAGTCGCTCTCCAGCCGGTGGGCCGTCCAGTGCCAGAGCTGGTCGGCGCGGAAGGCCGGCGCCCCGAGATCGGCGCACAACGTCCGCCACGCGTCGGGGGTGAAGCCCGCGGCGAGCGGTAGCGGCGGATTGTCGGTGTTGTGTTGCACGGGTCTCCCTGCTACCGCAGCAGGAGGGTGGTGCCCGAGGCGGGGATGAGCCTCCAGACGACGGACCCGTCGCCCCCGCAATTGTTCACGGGCGCGCTACTGTAGGCGACTCCGCCGGCTGCGGTCACCACACCCTCGAAGGCTGGAGGCAGGCGGGTATGGATGGCGATGTAGCCGCCCGCGCCGCCCCCGCCGCCCGCGGCCCACGCGTTCGCCATGCTTCCCGCGCCGCCGTTGGCGGTCACCTCGCCGGTGGCGGCTCCCTCCAAACGGCGGCCCCGCAGATAGAGGCTGCCGCCGGAGCCGCCGCCGCCTTCCTGATTGCCGCGCTGACCGTTCACCGTCACGGTGCCGTCGATGCGGATGTCCCGCGCCGTCTCCACCCAGAGCTGGCTGCCGCCGTGGCCACCGCGGTAGCCACGGTTGTTGACGTTCCCGCCGGCGCTGCCGTAGCTGACGGGCGCATTGCTGCAGCCGTAGACAGGGCCGAAGTTTGCCACATTGTAGGAATAGCCCGTGCCGCCCCGCGCGGCATGGGAGGCGCCGACCATGACGGCTGCCCCGCCGGGACCGAAGCCGCGGATGCCGGCCTGTTTGGCGATCTGGAAACCGCGCCCCATGCCGTCCATCCGCGCACCCGCGTCGACAACGACGTCGCGCGCCGTGATCCGCATGGCGCCGCAGTTCACGTTGGTTGGATGCGACTCGGGCCAGAAAAGCCCTCCCGATGTCAGTTGGAGCGTGTTGCCCACGTCCAGATCGAAGACAAAACAGGGGAAGTCCGCGTTGGTGATCCCCGCGGACGTCCA
>CAYVKQ010000440.1:0-997 GCA_964451945.1 uncultured Lentisphaerales bacterium | reverse complement strand
GCGGGCGTGGTCGAAGAATTTGAGCGTCGCATAGGTCGAGGCGTTCACGTTCGAGCCGTCCACCCAGACATTCCCCCCGCACCAGACCTCTCCGTTTCGGATCACCAGCTCGGCCTTGTTGCTGACGACCAGGTCGCCCTCGACATCGAGCGAGAAACCTTCGGGGAACTCGATCGCACTGTTGGTGAGAACCAGCCGCTCCGTGCGCCAGGAGGTGAAGCCGGGAATGACGAGCGTTCCGCCGCCCCCCATGACGGCGCGGGGATAGAAACTCGTGGTCGAGAGGTAGAGGGTGCCGTGCTCGCCCGCTGTGTAACTAAGCGGTTTTCCCTGGCGTCCGCCCAGGAAGAACTCGACGGTTGGTGCGAGCGTGGCCTGGGTGTCGAGGTCATGGTAATCCACGGCGATGCGCCCGCCGCCGCCGCCGCCCGATTCCGAACCGGCCGAAAGCCCGCCGGAGGCGTCCAGATAACCGCTGCCGTCGAAGGTGGCGCAGGTGATGTAGACGCTGCCGCCGGAACCGCCGCCATTCGTACCGCCTGCGGCGTCCTGCCCCCGGCTGCGGATGGCGCCGTTGACGGTGACCCGGCCCGTTGCTTCAATTCTTGCGACCCCGCCGCCGTAACGGGAGGTTTTGTCATCGCCGCATCCCGGAAGGATCGGCGCCTGCGGCTCGTCAAAGGTCAGTCCGTAGCCGTAAAGCGGCCCCCAGCGCCCCCAGGTGCCGTGATCGTCGATTCCGAGCGCGTTTCTTCCCGAATAGCCGATGCCGCCCGCGCCGCCGTGGCCGCCGCCGCCGCGATCGCCGCCACCCCGGCCCGGACCGCATTTGGGGCCCCATCCCTTCCCGTCCAGGTTGATCGTGGCGCCGCCGGCGACGGTCAGGTTGGAGCAGACGATCCAGACGCGGTTGTCCGGCACCCATTCGCCCGACACCGGGTCGGGGGCGGTGGCGTTCTGCACCGGATGGGTGAGGATGCCGTTAACCGTGACGTTC
>CAYVKQ010000439.1:0-2643 GCA_964451945.1 uncultured Lentisphaerales bacterium | reverse complement strand
CGGGGACATCGCGTCCGGCAACATGTATCTCAACTGGACGCCGCTGCAGGAACGCATCGAGTGGCTCAACCAGTGGGCGGAGAAGGGGAAATACCCGTGGCACGGGGCGGAATTCGGCCAGCCCTACGGCGGATGCTGGTATGCGCCCGCCCGGCTGCTGGTGGAAAGCGAGAATCTCGCGCGTTCCTTCGGCCATGCGGCGTTCGACCGGGAACCGCTGAAATACCTCGAAGGCGCGCGCGAACGCGGCGATACCAATCCCAGCTGGCACGGCGGCAAGTCCGGCGCGGACTACGGCGACCATCCCCTCTACTGGGAACTGCACCGCCGCTGGTGCTGGTTCACCAATTCGCGTTGGCGCGGCAACGGCTTCAACGGCGGCAACAACTATTTCAACCTCGGCGACGGGTACGGCGACCCTCAGGACGGAAGCGGGTACGGACGCTACGGCGCGCCGTCGATGGAGCGCGCGGCGGGCCGCCGTCCGGAATGGGTGAATCCCAACTACGACCATTTCCAACTGGGCAATCAGGATTTTCTCGCCTACATCGGCGGAATGCCGCTCCACACCGGCATGACCCACGCCTACTACGCGGGCGAACAGATCGCGAAGCAGGCGGTGATGATCTGGGACGGCACCGGCCAGCGGGACGTCCTCTGCCGCTGGACGCTCAAATCGCGCGATATGCGCGAGACGCTTGAAGCGGGAGAGTTCAAGGCGACGCTGCCGCAGGGCGACATCGTGAAGATCCCCTTCTCCGTCACGGCGCCGGAGGCGCGGGGGGTGAAGCGCTGCGCGCTGACGATGTCCTTCCTCGAAGGGCCGAACGTTCTCTGGACGGACTCGATGGACATCGAGGTCCATCCGCCGTTCCAGCCCGGCCTGCGCGCTCCCGGGGACAAACCGGTGGCGCTTTTCGACGCCAACGGCGAGGGCGGGAAACTGCTCCAGGCGCTGGGCGTCAAGTATGTGAAGATCGACGACCTCGACCAGTACGATGAACTCAAGCAGCAGCCCGGCCTGCTGGTGATCGGCAGGAATTCGCTCGGCGAAACCTGCCTCGACCGCTTCGCGGCCCGGCTGAACGACGGCTTCCGCATCCTCGTGCTGCCGCAGTTGCCGCAGACCTGGCAGTCGCTCGGTTTCGATGTCCAGGACCAGATGAGCCGCGAACTGTGGCCCTATGACACTTCCCGCGAGGCCGCCTTCGGCCGGCTCGGCGACGACAACCTGCGCTACTGGCGCGGCGCGCCGGTATATGGCGACAAGCCGATGGGTCCGGTCATGGTGCAGAAGGGATCGCGCGGTCCGCGCGGCTCGCGCAACCACACGGTCGCGGGCCTGTGCCTGCGCACGCCGGACCGTGTCGGCTACATGCCGCTCATCGCGGGTGAGTTCGACATGAACTACACCGGGCTGCTGCGGTTCTCGGCGGGCAAGGGCGGCATCTGGTACTGCACGCTCGATTTCGAGGACCGCGTCGGGGTCTGTCCGGCCGCGACGGCGACGGCGGCCGCCGTTTTCATGAATTTCTTCTCCGCGCCGAATCCGAAGCCTTCCGCCGAAGCGCTCCCGGCGACGGTGGCGCTCAAGGCGAAGAAGGGCTTCGCGACCTTCGACGGACGCATCTACCGCGCCGAGCCGCTGCCGGGACTCGGGCCGGAACTTTTCCGCTGGACGTGTCCCGTGCGCGCGCCACTGGCGGCGGACGGCGCCTTCACGCTCCGCGCCGACCAGTTCCGCGGCCAGATCGGCACGGAGGCGGAGGTCTCCACCAACATGGCGCCGGCATGGGCGCAGATGCACGTTAACCGGCTCTTCGCGAGATGGGCGACGCTGCGGGGCGTGCAGCCGTCCAAAACCGAAATCCGCCGCGCCGTCTACCAGAGCGCCGAGCAGCCGTTCACGCCGTTCCCGGCGGTACACGTGTGCGGTCCGTTCGAGGGGAAGACGGACGACAGCGAATTCATGATGGACACGGTATGGAACCGGCAGGTGGAGGAGATGACCGTCGCCGGCGATTTCAATCCAAACTACGACTTCGACCTGCCGCAGGGCGGACGGTGCAACTGGCGGCCGCTCCTCTATCCGGAGAACGACGGCCGCTTTCCGATCTAGAAGATGTATCCGGGGGTGAGTTTCCCGGTGTGCTATTCGATCGCGCGGATCACGCGGGAGAAGGCGGGACCGGCGAAGATGATCTTCGGCGTCGACTGGCGCGCGAAGATCTGGGTCAACGGCGTGCGAGTATCGCCGCTCGACGGCACGCCGTACGACGAGAAGAATCCGCCGAAGGGCTGGAACGCCTGGGGCTCGGCGCAAGGGCCGATCCACCGGCTGACGATCGAGCTGAAGGCCGGGGAAAACGTGGTCTCGTTCAAAACCGGCTCCGGCCGTTCCGGCAACAAGTTCTGGGCGTTGATCGAGAACGAGGCCAGAGGCGCGGCGGCCAGGCGCGAGCGGATCGAGGAGTTGGAAAGACTGCCGCGTTACGAGGATCTCGTCCCGAACCACGATCCGAATGTCTATCACTGGTGGTAAGCCGGGGCGGGCGGCAGGGGACGGGAAAAAACGGAAGGGATTTCGCATGAGCCGTCATCGGACGATCGCGAACCGGGACTCGCCCGCGCCGAGCGAAAGCG
>CAYVKQ010000438.1:950-2649 GCA_964451945.1 uncultured Lentisphaerales bacterium | reverse complement strand
GATCGGGCGCTCGATGATCTCGCCCGACGGCTTGGCCATCAGGCCGCGCATGCCGCCCAGCTGCCGGATCTGCGCCTTGGAGCCGCGCGCCTTGGAGTCGACCATCATGAAGACCGGGTTGACCTCGGCCGGCTTCGGGTTCTCCGGCGAGATGTTGTTGTCGATCGCCTTGTAGAGGCCGTCGGCCACCTGCTCGGGGGTGGTCGTCCAGATGTCGACGATCTTGTTGTAGCGCTCGCCGTCGGTGATGACGCCCAGGTGGTGCTGCTTCTCGACCTTGTCGACCTCGGCGTTGGCCGCCGCCAGCAGGGTATCCTTCTCCTGCGGGCGGATCATGTCCTTCAGGCCCATCGAGACGCCGGCCAGGCAGGCGTGCTGGAAGCCGAGTTCCTTCAGGTCGTCGAGCACGCTGACGGTCCGGGCGTGGCCCGCCACCTGGTAGCAGCGGAGGATCAGCTCGCCGAGCTTGCTCTTGTCGACCTTCTCGTTGACGAACCCGAGCTCCCCGGGCCAGATCTCGTTGAACACGACCCGCCCCGCCGTGGTCTCGATCACCTTGGCGGCCGGATCGCCGAACCGGCGTTCCGGGTGGCCCAGGTCGGGGTTGCGGAAGCGGAGGCGGGTGTGCAGGCGGACCGCCCCGTCCGCGAGCGCCAGGTGCACCTCGCCGGCGGAGGCGAACAGGGGCAGACGCGCCGGCTCGGGCGCGCCCGCCTTGGCGGGGGCGCGCGTCGCCAGCTTGTCCTGCTGGCTGAGGATGGTCAGGTAATAGATGCCCAGGGCGACGTCCTGCGTCGGCGTCATCGTCGACTTGCCCGAGGCGGGCGAGAAGATCGAATTGGTCGACATCATCAACAGGCGGCTCTCCAACTGCGCCTCGACCGACAGCGGCACGTGGACCGCCATCTGGTCGCCGTCGAAGTCGGCGTTGAAGGCGGTGCAGACCATCGGGTGGATGCGGATCGCCTCGCCCTCGACCAGAACCGGTTCGAAGCTCTGGATCGAGAGGCGGTGCAGCGTCGGCGCGCGGTTGAGCATCACCGTCTTGCCCTTGGTCACCTCCTCGAGGATGTCCCACACCTGCTCGTCGTGGCGCTCGATCATCTTGCGCGCCGTGCGCACCGTGTGGCAGATCCCCTTCTCCTTGAGGCGGCGGATGATGAACGGCTCGAAGAGGGTGAGCGCCATCTTCTTCGGCAGCCCGCACTGGTGGAGCTTGAGCTCGGGGCCGACGACGATCACGGAGCGGCCCGAGTAGTCCACGCGCTTGCCGAGCAGGTTCTGGCGGAAGCGGCCCTGCTTGCCCTTGAGCATGTCGGAGAGCGACTTCAGCGGCCGGTTGCCGGCGCCGGCGACGGCGCGGCCGTGGCGGCCGTTGTCGAACACCGCGTCGACCGCCTCCTGCAGCATCCGCTTCTCGTTGCGGATGATGACGTCGGGCGTCTTGAGCTGCAGCAGGTTGCGCAGGCGGTTGTTGCGGTTGATCACCCGGCGGTAGAGGTCATTCAGGTCGGAGGTCGCGAAGCGCCCCCCCTCGAGCGGAACCAGCGGCCGCAGCTCGGGCGGAATCACCGGCAGCACGTCGAGGATCATCCAATCGGGATGGGCGTCGCTGCGGAGGAAGCCGTCGCACACCTTCATCCGCTTGGCGATCTTCTTGCGTGTCTGCTTGCTGCGGGTGTTCTCGATCTGCTCCTCG
>CAYVKQ010000438.1:0-940 GCA_964451945.1 uncultured Lentisphaerales bacterium | reverse complement strand
CAACTTCTCGAGATCCTCGGCCGCCAGGCACTTGCGCACCGCCTCGGCCCCCATCATCGCGGTGAAGGACTCGCCGTACTTCTCCCGGGCCTCCTGGAAATCGGGTTCCGACAGCAGCTGCTTGTACTTCAGCGGCGTGTCGCCCGGATCGGTCACCAGATAGTCTTCGTAGTAGAGCACGCGCTCGAGCGCGCTGGTCGTCAGGTCGAGGATCAGGCCGATCCGGCTCGGGTTGCACTTGAAGAACCAGATGTGCGAAACGGGGACCGCCAGTTCGATATGGCCCATCCGCTGGCGCCGCACGCGCGACACCGTGACCTCGACGCCGCAGCGGTCGCACACCACGCCCTTGTGCTTGATCCGCTTGTACTTGCCGCAGGCGCATTCCCAGTCGTGCGTCGGACCGAAGATCTTTTCGCAGAAGAGGCCGTCGCGCTCGGGACGGTAGGTGCGGTAGTTGATGGTCTCGGGATTCCTGACCTCGCCGTGGCTCCACGAGCGGATCGTCTCGGGCGACGCGAGGGTGATGCTCACCGCATCGTACTGCGCCGAGTCAAACATGCCGAACAGTTCTCTGGCCGCGTAAGCGTTCAAGGTCTCACCTCCCACAAGTTTGTCGCGTTAAATCAGGCTGCCGGCGGTGGTGGCGGTGTCGATGGCCACCTCCTGCGGCACCGCGCCGGTCTCGCCGCCCAGGAGCTTCGTGTCGAGGCAGAGCCCCCGCAGTTCGTGCATCAGCACCGAGAACGATTCGGGCATGCCGGCATCGATGACGTGATCGCCCTTGACGATGTTCTCGTAGACCTTGGTACGGCCGGAAATGTCGTCGGACTTGACCGTGAGCATTTCCTGCAGGGTGTACGACGCACCGTAGGCTTCGAGCGCCCAGACTTCCATTTCCCCGAAGCGCTGGCCACCGAACTGGGCTTTACCGCCCAGC
>CAYVKQ010000437.1:1998-2651 GCA_964451945.1 uncultured Lentisphaerales bacterium | reverse complement strand
CGCAGGCCGACCCGGGCTTCGCATTTTTAATGTGGGCCGGCAGCGGCGTGCCCGCCGGACAACAGACGGCCAATCCCCTCACGGTCGCCATGGACCGGGCCCGCGAGATCCAGGCGGTCTTTGTCTCAACCACCCCCACCGAACGCGTCTGGAGCGGAAGTAGCGGAGTCTGGCTCGATGCGGCCAAGTGGGAGCCGGACGGGGCGCCCGGACCGAACGACATCCTGACCATCACCAACGGTTCCGTGACGATCAGCGACCCCATGACCGTCGGCAGACTCTCCATCAACAAGGGCGGCACGCTGACCTTCAGCGATTGGGACACCTGCCTGACGCTCAACGACGCCTTTGTCGTGGAGAGCGGAGGACTGGTCAACCACCTGGCTTGCGGTCGGGACGCCGATCCGAACCACCGCGTCTACGTCGCGGCGGATGTGATCGACATCCGCGCGGGCGGCGCGATCAACGTAGATGCCTGCGGCTACACCGGCGGCGTCTGTGTGGTCTCCGGAACCGGCGCCTCGGGCAGCGGTCCCGGCGGCGGCATCGGCGTCAACAACTCCGGTTGCGGCGGCGCGCACGGCGGCTACGGCGGCATCAACCTGCATAGCGGCGGCTACAAGGCGGCGCCCTACGGCGACCCGGTCCAGCCC
>CAYVKQ010000437.1:0-1988 GCA_964451945.1 uncultured Lentisphaerales bacterium | reverse complement strand
CTACGGTTTCACCGAGTTCCTTCAGAACGGTGATGACCCGGTCCAGCCCACCGAGCCCGGTTCCGGCGGCGGATCGAGCTCCACACTCGGAGAAAAAGGCGGCGCCGGCGGCGGCGTGGTGCGCCTGATCGCCGATTCCTCCCTGACGGTGAACGGCACGATCAGCGCCAACGGGCGCGATTCCTACGGCGGCCGTTCGGCGGGAGGCGCAGGCGGGTCGGTCTGGCTCACCTGCGACACCCTCCTGGGCAACGGCCTCGTGGCGGCGGGCGGCGGCAAGTGCGCGAGCGAGGCGGGATCGGGCGGCGGCGGACGCATCGCCGTGCACTACAACCCCGCCTCCCAGCAGGAGCTGCCGGCGCAGCCCGGCGTGATCTTCAAGATGCAGAGCTACGACAACAACGGCGGCACGGTGCGCGCCATCCCGGAGGACGGCGGCACGCTCTGGTTCCCGGACAACACGCTCTTCAAGGGCGTGGTCCACGAGCGCATGCTCGGCCTGATCCAGTACGTGCCCAGGGTCGAACTGACGCTGGACGAACTGCGGGCGAGGGGTATCCGTCTGAAGCTCTGCGGCACGAACAACGTGCTGACCGTCAACGGCCCCGTCGACATCCGCTACGACGGCACCGCCGGCATGGCCTTTGGCGAGGTGAATTTCGCGCATCAAGGCATTCTGACGGTCAATGGCGACGTCACTATCTCCGGCGCGCGGTCGCTGCTGCAGATGGGTTCCTTCGCCCAGACCAACGGCGGCTACCTGAACGTGACCGGCAACATCAACGTCATGACCAACGGCACGCTCACCTACTACTTCCCGACCAACGCGCCCACGGCGCTGCAGGTTGGCGGGAACTTCGGCTGGTCCGGCGCAGGCGGAACCATTGAACTGATAGCCGCGCCGACGGCCGACCCGACGAACAGCCCGGGCGGCCTGCTCGACTGGGGTTCCAAGAACCTGACGATCCCGAGCGGCGGCAAACTGCGGCTGGCCTGCGACGGCATCACCGGCAGCGCGGTGTGGTTGCGGCTCGACGCGTTCACCGTGGAAGCCGGCGCCACGAACAGCGCCAACGGCGACGGCTACTGGACCGGCTGGCTCGGCCATCGCGACGGCTACGGCCCCGGCGGCGGGAAGTTGGGGAGCAATTCCGGCGGCGGCGGCAGCTACGGCGGCAAGGGCACCATGGGCTCGCACAACAACAATGCCGGCGACGTCTACGGCACGAACACCCACGTCTGGCTGCCCGGCAGCGGCGGCGGCGTCGGGACCTGCTCGACCGTGCCGCTCCAAGGATGCGGTGGCGGCGGCTACATCCGGGTCGAGGCGCGCAAGGTGACCGTCAACGGAACGATCTGCGCCAACGGTTTGACCTCCACGGTAGGCAGCCATCCCGGCGGCGGCTCGGGCGGCGGCATTTATATCCGCACGGGGCGGCTGCTGGGCAGCGGCACGGGTCTCCTGCAAGCGAACGGACGGGACTATCCCAGTTTCGAGTCGGGCGCGGGCGGCGGCGGACGCATCGCCGTCTGGGCGGTGCGCAACGACTGGGCGGAGCGCGAGAGCCGGAGCGAGGTCAAGGGCGGACTGCACCGCGACAAGGTCACGTACGCCGAGTCCGGTACTGTCCACTGGGGTTTGCTGCCGGCAACGGGAACGGTGCTGATGATGAGATAGCGGGAATCAGGGTTCAGGATGCCAGGGTTCAGGTGTGTAGCACGTCTACTGAACCCTGAATCCCAGCCCCTAACTCCTAACCCCGCAAGGAGACGCGCCATGCGCACAACCTCGCAATCCAACAATACCTGCCGCGACCGCTTCTGGCTCTGGGGCCAGGACTTCACCCGCTACCAGCAGGCCGGCGACAATTTCTGGAAATTGCCCGGCGTCTCGCGCATGACGCCCGCCGAGGGGGCGTTCTATCTGGGGATCCCCAACGTGATGATCGTCCGCTTCCGCAACCTGCCGGAACCGCGCGACTTCCGTC
>CAYVKQ010000436.1:0-2665 GCA_964451945.1 uncultured Lentisphaerales bacterium | reverse complement strand
TCGCCGAGACGGCGCTCACGGAGAACCGCTTCAAGCAGCTGCTGAAGCTCAATCCGAACGCCCAGGCGATGCTGCAGTCGGCCGAAAAGCAGTTCAAGGAGAACTACGCCACGCTGCAGTCGATGGCCGGCGCACCCCAGGCGTAGCCGGACGGGCGGCCGATCGCAAGCTCCCGGCTCCGCTACACCAATCGTGTAGCGGCGCCATCGAGCCTGCGGTAGCGGAGCCATCGAGCTTGAGGTAGCGGAGCCATCGAGCTTGCGAGATGGAGCAGCGTATGCACTATGCCCGCCTGCATGGCCACGACTACAGGGGCGTGGGGTATTACTTCGTCACGTTCGCCACCGAACCGCGACGCGCCCTCTTCTCGCACATCGAGAGGGGGCGCGTTTTTCTTTTTCCCGAAGGCGAGGCCGTCCGCGACGCCTGGCTCGCCATCAAGGACGACGAGCCCTCCCTCAGCCTGAGGCTCTACGTCGTAATGCCCGATCACTTTCACGGAGTCCTGGTCTCTCCCGGCTTGATCGACCGCTCTCTTCCGCTGCTCATCAGCCGGATGAAAGGCCGTTCCCGCGCCGCAATCCGCACGCTGCGCGGCGATAGCGCCTTTCCCGTCTGGGAGGAGGGGTTCCACGACTACTGCGCGTTCACCGCCACCATGTTCGACGCCTGCTGCGCCTACGTAAAGGACAACCCCGCGCGCTGGCAGCTCCGCCACGACAATCCCCTGTGGTTTCAAAAACACACCGCGGTCAGCCACCCGCGTCTCCCAACCGACACCGTCTGGACGGCCTATGGCGACCAGACGCTCTTGTCGCACCCGCGGCTGCTTCCCATCCGCGTTTCACGGTCGTTGCGCGGTGCCGCCCTGGAAGCCGAAGTGGAACGCCTGTCCGCGGAGATCGCAAAAGGCGCCGTGGCCATCGGCGGCGTCATTTCCGAAGGCGAGCACCTGCTCGCCAAGCGCATCGCCGACGATCCCCGCGCCCGTCTCGTCTACATGTGCCCATGGGGACTGCCATCCTACAAGCCACACGGCGCCACGGCCGTGCGTCGTATCGCCGAAGGCAAGACGCTCGTTCTCAGCGGCTTCCCCGATACCGTCGGCCCCGCCGCCAGCCGCGCCAATTGCCTGCGCAACAATGCCTGGGCGCAGGCCATTGCCGCCACGCCCATGCCATAAGCCGGACCGATCGGTCGCAAGCTCCCGGCTCCGCTACCTTATTGGTGTAGCGGAGCCGTCGAGCTTGGTGTAGCGGAGCCGTCGAGCTTGCGAGACGGTATCCCTATTGCGTGACCACAAACAGCTTGGCGCCGTGGGGCGGCAGCGCCACCGAGAGCGTCTGGCGCCGCCCGTCGAGGTCGCGCCGGGCCCACAGGTCGCGGAGCTTTACCGGCCCGCGGAAGCCGAGCCAGGCGACGTCGAGGTCGGCCGTGACGCCGGGAGTGTCGCCGAGGTTGTAGAACGCCACCGCCGTCCCGCCGGTCGACAACGCCTTGGTCTGCACCGGCCAGACCGGGTCGTGCCGCACGGTGGCCGCCGGCAGGCCCCAGGCGTCCTGGTTGACGGCGAGAACCTCTTCGTTGCACAGCAAGCGCAGGGTGTCGTCGTCGATCTCGCCGGGGAGGCAGTCGATGAGCAGCGGGCTGGGGCGGATCGCCCAGCGGGTGATGCACGTCGCCAGTTCGTCGCGGCTCAGACTCTTGCCGTCGCGCGGACGGATCGCCGTCATGTCGAGGTCAAACCAGTGTCCGGGTCCGATCGCCCGGTTCCAGGCGTCGTTGTCAAAACCATTCCGAACGACCGACTCCCAGGTCGGGCTCGTGTCGCCGTTGGAGCGCCATAGGTTGCAGAGGCGCGCCGCCTCCTGCGCGTCCCGGATGTCGACGCTCGTGGTGATGCTGAAGACGATGTCGCGCGGCGCGGCGCGCAGGGCGCGGCTCATGCGTCCGGCCAGCTCCATGTCGGTGTGCCCCCAGTCGTACTTGCAGTAGTCGATCCCCCAAGCCGCCCATTGCGCCGCATCCTCCGCCTCGTGCTTGTTCAGGCCGATGTACTTTCCCGGCGCCGCCGGATGCACCGGGAAGCGGCCGTCGATGGCGCCCGAGGTCGAGCCGCATCCATCCGTCCCCCACGGCACCACGTAGGGGCCGGAGTAGATCCCCATCTTCAGTCCGAGCGCGTGGATGCGCGCGCACAGCCCGCCCATGTCGGGGAAGCCATCGTGGGGGATGATGGAATTGAACGGACCGCCGCGCCGCGCCGACTGCCAGCCGGAGTCGAGGTTGACGGTGCCGTAGCCGCGCGCCGCGAGGCCGGAACGGACCAGACCCTGCGCCACGCTCCAGATTTTCGCCTCGTCGATCGCGCTGCGGAAGCAGTTCCAGCTGTTCCATCCCATCGGCGGCGTCAGCGCCAGCGCGTGCTCGGCGATCACGAACGTGAGGATCTTCTCGGCGCGGCCGTGCCGGTTCTCGGCCGCGAGCCGCACCGCGAACGACCCCGCCGCCGCCGCCGCGCCCGAGACGATCCCCGCCGCGGCATCGAGCGCCAGACCGGGGGGCAGTCCCTCGGCCGTGAAGCGGAGCGGCCGCTCGCCCACGGTTGGGACAAGGAAAAGAAACGGCTTGCCGGGCGACGCGCCGGTGACGGCGGGGCCGTTGA
>CAYVKQ010000435.1:0-2667 GCA_964451945.1 uncultured Lentisphaerales bacterium | reverse complement strand
CAACCGGCCTTGCGACGCCGTAGAGATAGAACTCGTTGTCGCTGGCGACGGCCTGGTCGCCGCTCTGCGCGAGCAGCAGCAGATGCAGGTTCTTGCCCGCGAGGCGGAACATCCCGTTGGTATCGCTCTTCGTCTCCAGGCCGGCCACTAGCTTGCCGTCGCGGTTGCGCGACCACGAGCGGACGGTCGCGCCGGCGACCGGCGCGCCGCTCAGCGCCTGCAGCACAAAGCCGTCGATGGCGTTTTCGTCCTGGCGTTGGCGGACGACCAGCGCCAGGTCGCTGACCCAGACGGCGGCAACCGAAACCGGATTGTCCTTGCCGCTGAAGGTATCGTCGTGGCTGGCGAGGATGAAATAGAACCCCGGCTTCAGCCCCTTGGCCGCGGCGACCGGCTCGGTGCGTTCGCGGTAATCGGCGGTGGCGGGCAGGGCGGC
The DNA here is from genome assembly GCA_964451945.1 of uncultured Lentisphaerales bacterium. Taxonomy (GTDB): domain Bacteria; phylum Verrucomicrobiota; class Kiritimatiellia; order RFP12; family JAAYNR01; genus JAAYNR01. Next base: position 2,231 of record CAYVKQ010000435.1, on the reverse strand, counting down.
GGACCACGCGGCGGCCGGTTTTGCGGCGATGAGTTCCGCGACGAATTTATCGCGGTCTTCCCACCTCAAGCCGTTCACGTTGTCGCTGTACCCCCAGCGCTGCCGCGAGATGAAGTCGGAGAAATCGACCGGCACGGCGCGGAAGAACGCCACATCCACATTCCTGTAGGTAACCGAGACGACCGGCAGTGGCTCGTTCCAAACCCGCTCGGTGGTGATGGCGCCGACCTCCCGGGCTTCGATCTGCTGCACGAGGTTGAAGCACATCCGGCCGCCGACGCTCTCCGGGTGCAGTTCCAGGCCGTGCAGCGCGATCTGGCGCGCCTCGGCCAGTTCACTCTCGGCACGGAGCACGCCGGCCCATGCCGCCAGTGCGCGCGCTGCGATCTCGTGTCCCGCCCATTTCTCGGCAAAACGGCTGAGCGCGGCCTTGTAGCGCTCGTCCCGCTCCAGACCGACGGCCTGGTTCTTGCCGAACGCCAGCCTCCAGAGGTCGGCGTCGATGAAGGCGCTCAGGTCGGCGTCGTTGCGATGGAAGGCTAGAAGATTCTGAAAGAGTCTGACCGCCTTGAGCTTGGGCGAGGCGTCGTCGGTGGCGTCCGGCCGCCAGTCGAGGAAGTCGGAGACCGGGCCGAAGACGGGGCTGTCGGCCGAGACTTCGAACGTGTCCTCGGCCTTGGCGCCGCCCTGTTCGCCGGCCTGGTAGAACTGCAGCGCCTCGTGCGCGAGGAAGTCGAACAGCGTCGGGCGGTAGGCGTCGGGGACGTTCCCTTTTTCGAGCAGGTCGTCAACCTGCGCGACCGGGGTGGCTTTCAGAACCCGCTCGTTGGCCAGGGCTGCCATGAAGTGTTTGTCGATCTCGGCCAGGATGCGCGGCAGATCCCAGGTGGTGAAGTCGACGCCGGGCGCGGCGTCGGTCTGGGTGCGCTGCTGGAAGCGCCAGCGGTTCTGCTGGAAGTAGTGCCAGTACCAGTTGGCGAGGACGGCCTGCATCAGCGGCTTCATCGCGTCCGGGGCCTGCGCGATCTCAGCCTCCAAGCGGGTGACTTTCTCCTCGGGCTTGTTCCCCTCGATATTCCCTTCGAAGGCGATTTTGAGGCAGACCGCCTTGACCGCCTCGGCGTAGCGCTTCTGCTGCAGCGCCTCGGCGATAATCGGCTTGAGCGCCTCGACCGCGGTCTGGGGCAGACCCTTGTCGCGGGCTTCGTAGACTTTTTGCCAGGTCTGGGCCGGCACGGCCGTGACGACCGCGAGGACGGTCAGCAGTGCGGCGGCAAGACGGGGGATCGGCGGTTTCATCATGAAAAACTCCTTTCGTGCGCGCACAGGGTCAGCTGATTTCCTGCGCGGACGGCAGGTTGCTTGCATGCGCAACGGGCCTTCGGAAGAGTATACGCCCCACGGCGGGGGCGTGTTGGAGTTTTTTTGTCAGGAGTCAGGAGTCAGTCACCGTACAAGTTCAAAGGGACTTTGCGGGGGCAGTCGAGTCGGGTATACTATCCGCCTGTAACCCAAGAAGCGAGGACGCGACTATGGAGCCACGGGAGAAGGACCTTTCTGAAATCCGCAACAAACTCAAGACCCTTTTGGTCGACCACCTGAACCTGCAGAATGTGACGGCCGAGCAGATTCAGGACGACGCCCCGCTCTTTGGCGGCGACATCGGCCTCGATTCGCTCGACGCCGTCGAGATCGTCGTCATCCTTCAGCGCCATTTCTCGGTGGAGATCAAGGATATGGACGTGGGCAAGCGGGTCTTTTACTCGATCAACACCCTTGCCGACTACATCTACGAAAACACGCGCTCCTGACGGGGGGTGCGACGGGACATGCGTGAACGCGTCGTCATAACGGGGTTGGGAGTGGTGTCCGCCGCGGGCGCGGACGTCCCGGCGTCGTGGCGCGCCCTGGAGCGGGCCCTGCGACCCGCCACGATCCCGTGCCCCTTCGGCCCGTTTCCCCGTCCCGTGCCGCTCTTTGCGGCCGCCGGCGACGAGTCCGAGGCGGAGCGCGCCGCCCCCGACCGCACCTTCCGCCTGGCGCGCCGCGCCGCTGCGGAGGCGTTGGCCGACGCCGGTCTGGAACGGCTGCCGTCCAGTTTCCGTCTGGGGGTCTGCCTCGGCACGACCGTCGCCTGCCAGTTGAACGATATCGCTTTCTACGCCGCCTACCGTGCCAGCGGCAACCCGCCGCTTGCCGCCGCCGATCGCTTCGCCGCCGGAAGCCTCAGT
>CAYVKQ010000434.1:1499-2675 GCA_964451945.1 uncultured Lentisphaerales bacterium | reverse complement strand
CTTGCCACGCACAACCGGGAATGGGATACTGATGACCATAAAACCTTTCTTCACATAAAGCCATGCACGAGGAAAAGTCACTGCAGCGGTTCAGCATCTCGATGCAGGCCGATCTCGTCGGCCGGCTCGACGCGTTCACGCAAGCCAAGGGCTACGGCAACCGCTCGCACGCCATCGCCACGCTGGTGCGGGAGCGGCTGGTGGAACACCTGGCGGAGACAGGCACGGGGGAGATCGCCGGCACGGTGACCCTGGTCTACGACCACCACAAGCGCAATCTCCAGGCGCTGCTCACCGGCATCCAGCACGACCATGGCGAGCTCATCATCGCCGCCATGCACGTCCACCTCGATCACCACGCCTGCATGGAAGTGCTGGCGGTGCGCGGCCCGGCCGCCCGCGTGAAGACGTTCGCCGAACGGCTGTTCGCGGTCAAGGGCGTGCAGCACGGCACGCTCGCGATCACGACGCCGGCCCGCGCGCCCGCGTCCGCACCGCAGCCACCCGCCCCTCCTCATAGCGGGCCACACACGTCGCATCCGCCGCATCGGCGACCACGCGCCCCGCGTCCAGAATGACGAACCGCCGGCAGACGCGCCGCGCGAACGCCAGGTCGTGCGTGGCCATCAAGAGCGCCGCCCCCTGACCCTCCAGCAGCCCCGCCAGCTCCTCCTTGCCGACCGGATCGAGCGCCGCCGACGGCTCGTCGAGCAGCAGTACCCGCGGCCGGGCGACCAGCGCCCCGGCCAGCGCCACCCGCTGCCGCTGCCCCGCCGACAACTGGTGCGGCGCGCACGCCGCGAGATCGCCGACCCCCAGCGCCGCCAGCATTTCGGCGGCGCGCGCCCGCGCTTCGTCGCGCGGCACTCCCCGACGCTCCAGCGAGAACGCCACGTCGTGCAGCACGTGCGGCAGCAGCAGCTGGTCGTCGGGAACGCCGAACAGAAAGCCGACCTGGTCGCGGACCGCGCGTAGCGTGTTGCGCGCCACCGGCAGTCCCTCCACGTGGATCGCCCCCGCAAACGGCACCAGGCCGACCGCTGCCGTGAGCAGCGTCGTCTTGCCGCAGCCGTTCAGCCCCAGCAGCGCCACCCGTTCGCCGGGGGCAACGCGGAACGTCACCCGCGAGACCGCCTCCGGCCCGTCGGGACGGTAGCGTACCGAAACGGCATCGAA
>CAYVKQ010000434.1:0-1399 GCA_964451945.1 uncultured Lentisphaerales bacterium | reverse complement strand
TGTTCCATCACATCCCCCGCCAGCGCAACCATCCGGCCACGCCCAAAACCAAAAGCGCCAGAGACACCGCCGCGCGGTCGGCGCGCGTCGCCGCCGCTCGCCGCCCGCCGCCGCCGCCGTCGAACCCCCGCACTTCCATGGCGGCGCCGACCCGCTCGGCGCGCAGGGCCAGACGGACCAGCCAGACCGTCGGCAACGCGCAGAGCCCGCGTACTCGCGTTGCGAGTCGTGCCGAGACGAGGCCTCGTATCCGCAATGCGTCGCCAAGCCGCCGCGTTTCGTCGGTCAGCAGCGCCGTCTGCTGCGCGACCTGCAGCAGCAGCGCCCGCACCGCCCGCGGCAGCGGCAGGGCGGCCAGGGCGTCGTGCAGCTCGGCGAGATCGAGCGCCGCCATGGTCGCCGCCGCAGCCACGATGCCGAGCGTACTGCGGAGCACGATCACTGCCGGGACGCGCCAGGCAGCGGTGTCGCCGTTCAGGCGCGCCGCCGCCCACGCGAGCGCCGCCAGCGGCAGGAAAAGCGAGGCGGCAAGCGCGAGCGCGCCCCGCAGGCGCCGCCGCGGCAGGCCGCAACACGCCGCCCAGCCGGCGATGGCGGCGATTCCGAACGAGAGCGCAGCCGGCCGCGGGGGAGTCAGCGTCGCGCCGGAAAAGAACAGCGCGCCGCAAAGCAGCCGAATATGCGGCGATAGCCGCCGCGCCGCGCCGTTTCCGCCACCCCATGCTTCGATGAACGCAACCATCGTGTCACCGATCACTGATTAATGATTACTGCTTTCCGTGCCGTCAGCAGATAGCGGGCGTCGTCCTCCCCGGCGGCCAGGACCTCGAATCCTTCCCCGCGGAACACGGCGGCGGTTTCGGCGACGGGCGGCAGCAGGTCCCGCCGCACCGCTTCGTCGCACGCCGCTCCGTGGATGCGGTTGACCGTTTCGCGCGCGACCAGGTGCAGCACATGCACCCAACCGCCGGAACGAAGGACGCGGCGGAACTCTTTCAGCACGGCGGCCGGATCGGCAAAGTGGGGCCATACCGAGAAGCAGACCGCGCGGTCGCAGGAGGCGTTTGGCAGGCCGGTGCGGTCGGCCGCGCCGCAAAGCCAAGCGACGCGGGGATCGGCGACCTTGAGCCGCGCGCGGCGGAGCATGGCGGACGAGAGGTCGAGCGCGACGACGCGTCCCGCCGCGCCCAGCCGCGTCAGCAGCACCGCCGTGAGGTTGCCGGTGCCGCAGCCCACATCGAGCACGGTCTCGTCTCCGCGCAGGTCCCAGGTGTCGACGACGGTGCCCAGCGGCCCCGCCATCCGGTCGAGGGGGTGTGCGTCGTCCCAGGTCTCGGCCAGGCGGTCGAAAAACGGAATCCGCGGATCGGCCGCGGCCGGTGTCTGTGTCATGGTTGGC
>CAYVKQ010000433.1:0-2683 GCA_964451945.1 uncultured Lentisphaerales bacterium | reverse complement strand
GAACGGGGTGCCCCCCGTGGAGGCCATGGAAATGGTCATCAAGCGCCTGAAAAGCACAAAGAGCAACGCGGAGTTCCTGTTGAGCATCAAAGAGGCCTGAACCGGACACCTCCCGCAACTTCAAGGGAAAGAGAGCGATTCGGATGAAAGTTGAGACGCAGACGATCAGTCCGTGCCGTGTGAAACTGAGGATCAAGGCCGACGCGGCCGAAATCCACGACGACTACGAGGCGGTCATGAGGCGCTACCTGCGCGAAGCCCGGGTGCGCGGTTTCCGTCCCGGCAAGGCGCCGCGCGCGGTGGTCGAGCGCGAGTACCACCGGGAAATCGACGCCGACATCCGCCAGCGGCTGGTCAGCGTGTTTGCCCGCCGCGCCGTCGAAGAACAGAAACTGGCACTGGTCTCCATGGTGGACGCCGCCGACATCCTGTGCACCTCCGAAACCGGCATTTCGTTCGACTTGGTGTGCGACGTTGCGCCCGATTTCAAACTGCCCAAGTACCAGAAGATCCCGCTTAAACTGATCGAGCCGACAGTCGACGACAGCGCCGTCGAGGAGCGGATCGCGGCCCTGCGCCGCCACGTGTCGAAGTTCGAGGAGGGGACGGCCGGCGGCGCGGTCGCGGCCGACGACGTGGCCCGCATCGATTTCACCGCGGTCAGCGACGGCAAGCCGCTGAAGGAACTGGCCGAGAACGCGGCGCTCTACTCCGAGGGGACGGGCTTCTGGATCCAGGTTTCCGAACCCGAGATGATCCCCGGGGTCGCCCTGGCGCTGGCCGGCATGAAGATCGGCGACGAGAAGGAGATCAAGACGAAGTTTCCCAAGGACTTCAAGGTCGAGGCGTTGCAGGGGGTGAAGGCGACCTACACGGTCAAACTGGCTGGTTTCCGCCACCTGATCCCGGCGACCGATGCCGAGCTGTGCGAACAGATGAAGGTCGCCGATCTCGACGCCTTGCGGAAGATCTTCCGCGAGCAGATGCAGCAGCAGGCCGAAGCCGACGAAAAGAACCGCCGCGAGCAGGAGGTGATCGATTTCCTGCTGAAGAAGACGGAGTTCGAACTGCCCGAAAGCGAAGTCGCCCAGGAGACGGGGAACACGATCCGCTCCATGGTGCGCAACGTCATGAACCGCGGCGCCACCCGCGAGGATCTGGAGAAGAACCGCGACGCGCTGCTGGCGTCGGCGACCACCACCTCCAAGAACCGCCTGCGCCTGCGCTACATCCTCACCCGGATCGCCGAAGAGGCCAAGATCACGACGTCGGACGAAGAAGTGGAGGCGAAGATCGCGGAGTTCGCGGTGCAGAATCAGACGACGCCCGTGAAGGTCCGGGAAATCATTGAGAAGCAGCACGGGATCGAGAACCTGCGGGTCGACATCCGCGTCGAGAAGACCCTGGCCTTCCTGGTCGAATCGGCCAAGGGGTGAACCTCAAAGAGCCGTGGTCGGTGATCAGCGACCCCTTGGAGAATGGTAATATGACAGACCCAGTCAAATCCTCGTTTCTTGTGCCGATCGTCGTCGAGCAGACGGCCCGCGGCGAGCGTTCGTACGACATCTACTCGCGGCTGCTGCAGGACCGCATCATCTTCATCGGCACGGCGATCGACGACCAGGTGAGCAACCTCATCATCGCCCAACTGCTGTTCCTGCAGTCGCAGGACGCGGCCAAGGACATCGCCGTCTACGTCAATTCGCCGGGCGGCTCGGTCACGGCCGGCCTGGCGATCTACGACACGATGCAGTTCCTGTCGTGCGACGTCTGCACCTACTGCGTGGGCCAGGCCGCCAGCATGGCCGCGGTTCTCCTGGCCGCGGGTAGAAAGGGGAAGCGCTACGCGCTCCCCAATGCCCGCATCATGATCCACCAGCCGTGGGGCGGCGCCGAAGGGCAGGCGGCCGACATCAGCATCCAGGCCAGGGAGATCCTGCGGCTGCGCGACCGGCTCAACGAGATTCTCGCCTCCCATACCGGCAAGGAGGTCGAAACCGTCGCCCGCGACACCGACCGCGACTACTTTCTCTCGTCCGCCGAGGCCAAGACCTACGGGCTGATCGACGAGGTTCTGGTCAAGAAGCCCGCGGCGAAGTAGAAAGGGGACCCATGCCTCCCAAAACACCCAAGGACCGGGGCGTGCAGTGTTCGTTCTGCGGCGCCACCGAGGCGTCGGGCGCGCAGATCCTGGTCGGCCCCGACAATGTCTGCATCTGCCGCGACTGCGTCATGACCTGCAACCGGGTCTTCTTTGAATCGGCCGACGGCCTGCCGCCCGGCCCCGGCAGCGACGCCCCCGCGCCTGGCGCCACCCGCCGCGCGTCTTCCGGCGCCGCCAAGGCGGGCGCCAAGGGCGCACCGCCCAAGCCGCTCAAGGTGCCTCGGCCCGTCGAGATCAAGCAGACCCTCGACGAGCACATCGTCGGCCACGACTACGCCAAGCGGATGCTCGCGGTCGCCGTGCACAACCATTACCGGCGGCTGACCCAGGACCCGAAGAAGCAGGAGGACGCCTTCGCCGATGTCGAGATCGAGAAGAGCAACATCCTGCTGATCGGCCCGACCGGCTGCGGCAAGACGCTGTTCGCGCGTACGCTGGCCAGGATGCTCGACGTCCCCTTCGCCATCGCCGACGCCACCACCCTCACCGAGGCGGGCTATGTGGGCGAGGATGTCGAGA
>CAYVKQ010000432.1:0-2685 GCA_964451945.1 uncultured Lentisphaerales bacterium | reverse complement strand
CCTGAATGACCTCGTCGGACCGCTCCATGAAGTGGTAGAACCACTGCAGATCGGCGAACGCCCCCCGCTCGCCCTGTTCCACGAGCTGCACGATCCGCTCCATCGTCAGCCCGCGCAGCGGGTTCAGAAACTCCCGCCACAGATTGTCCTTCTGTTGAAACACCGCCGCCATGCACCCCTCCTGCAACAGGCGGGGTTTCAACAGCAAAGGCAAGGGCCGGCCCTTTCAGGCCGGCTCCGCGCCCTTTCGCCGAAGCTACCGGGGTGGGCATGGGAATCTTTCGAAGGGCGTCTTCACGCCGTTTGGCTCGGCCGCGCGATCTCGCGCAGACGGCTCAGCACCGTCTCCATGCGGCCCTGGTCGGCATCACCGAATCCCAGATGTCCCGGCAAGGCGTCAAGAAAGCGGCGGTCGGCCAGGAGCCGCGCGAACGCCTCAGCGAGATGCCGGCGCAGCGGGGCGGGGGATTGTGCGATCTCCGCCGCCAGCGTGTCGCGTCCGTTGACCAGGGTCACGACGTCTTCCAGGTCCTGGCTCCCCATGAAATCGTCACACCCCCGCCCGTGGAACGCTTCGAGTTTGGTGGCGATGTAGTAGGGGGGTGTGACGATTCTGACCAGCGGGTGGCCGGCATCCATCGGGACCGCTGTCTTCAGCGCCTCCGCCAGCCACAGCGAGCGCCAGCCCAGCACCGCCCGGCTCGGAGGCATGACATCCAGAACGGTGTCGCCGAAGCGCCAGCGGCAGATCGGCGCGTCTTCCGAAGTGTCGTGTCTGAAGCCGAGCTTGCGCAGGCGCGACTCGAGGTCCGTATAGGACTTGCGCGTGGGGGTGTCCACCAGCACGTCGACGTCCCGGGTCGCGCGTACCGGCGCGGCGGCCCGGTCGGTGACCAGGACGCCGAGCACCGCGCCGCCGAGGAAGGCGAAGCCGAAGGGCAATTTCCGCAACTGGTCGGCAACCGCAACCATCTGCTCGATCGGCGTCATGGCTCGCTCTCCGCCGCTTTCAGCATTTTCTCAATCCGCGCCTCGGCCCATGCGCGCTCGCGCGCGCGCCCTCCGCGCAGGAGGTCGGCCACGGCCAGCAGTTCGTAGAGCCGCCCGTCCTTGCGCGCGGCCTTGGGCGCCGCGCGGTAGAGGGGGACGACGCCTATCCCGCGCACGGAGCCGTCGGCGTCGGGCCAGACGGGGGGCGGCTCGCCGTCGCCGGTGAAGACGCCCGCCGCGCAGGGCGCCGCGTGCGCGGTGGGCACGCCCCGGCACATCCCGCCCCCGCGCTCAAGCGGGAACACATATTTGAGCCCGTGCCGCAGGAACTCGGCAGCCCCCGCGGCCCGCACCCGCTTGCTCGCGGCGTCGACGAGCCCGGCCCCGGCCAGGCGCAGAACCCCGGCATGGGCCTCGGAGGGGCTGACGCCGAGATCCGCCGCCAGGCGGGCATAGGACTGCCGCTTGCCGCAGTCCGCGGCCAGCTTGAGCAGAATGGCGATATCCTGTCCTTTGAGCATGGCCATACGATATTCGCGAATAGCGAATGAGTCAACAGTAAATATGGTTTTGTCCTCGTCCCGCGCGCCAGCGCCCCCGGCCGCAACCGGGTGGCACTGCGCCGCAAGCGCGTCGCCCCCTCACACGAGCACCACCTTCCGCCTCTCTCTAACCGAGCCCCGCGCCCAACCCCTCGCCGCCTCCGGCAGCCTCACCATCCTCCCCGGCTCGACCCCTGCCGCACGGCACCCCCACACCGCCAGCGCCAGCGCCATCACGCAATCGTCATGGTAGCCCGACGGCGCCGAGTACGTCACCTGGCCCGACGGCCCCGCCGCATACTCATACCGCCGCATCTCTGCCGTCAGCACCTCCCAGTCGCCGATCCACAGCCCTCCGCCCATGGGCTTCATCTGATCCTCTCCAAGAATCTCCTTCGTGTCCTTCGTGGCTTCGTGTGAGACATTCTCTCTTCCCCGCGACCCCGCCGGCCACGACACCCGCCTCTGCTCGACCGCCACCATCAGCCCCTGCACCAGTTCCCGCTTGCTCTGCGCGGTGATCCGGAACCCCTCCGCGTCCGGCAGCGTCCGCCGCAGGTCGTCGAACACCGGGTCGCCGACCCCGGTCGCGTCCATCACCAGCCGGCCGCGCCACTGTTTCACAAACCCCACGATCCGTTCCCGCTGCACCGGCCAATCCAGTCTGTTGAACCGCTCCATCGCCAGGCACAATAACCAGTTCCGGCCCATCGGCGTGGAGATGAAGACCGCCCATCCCAGCGTCTGGGCCAGGGTCGGACGCAGCACGTAGTTCCAGACCGCGGCCGGCACGGCGGCCGCCTCGTCGAGCACGATCCCCCGGAAGCCGAAACCGCGGATGCTGTCCGGGTTGTCGGCGCTCAGGAACCACACCCTGCATGGCCCTGCGGCCCCCTCGAACTCCGCCCGCGCCGGCATCCGGCCCGTGATCCGGGCGAACTCTGGCGCGATGGTCCTGAACGCCTCGACCCCGCGCTCCGCGACCCCGTAGGTCGGTGCCACCCAGGCGTAGTCCCCGCCCGCCTCGCCGCCGCCCCGGTCCAGCAGTTCCGCCGCCATGCACAGCGTCTTCCCGAACCGCCGCCCCGTGCACACCGCCCGGAACCGGAACCCCCGCGCCCTGTGGATCTCCATCTGCGCCGCATGCGGCGTG
>CAYVKQ010000431.1:2237-2686 GCA_964451945.1 uncultured Lentisphaerales bacterium | reverse complement strand
ATGGCGAGAACACGCTACGGGCTGAAGCACCCCGCCTGAAGGTTTACATCGCGAATTGTATAGAAGTAAGCGAAGTGGGCGACTGGATTGACAGTGCCTCTCTTAGGCTGACAGGAGCCCTAGGCGGTGCCGCACGGGTATTTGTTAAGGAGACCCAGTTTGACAAGAAGCTAGACCTCAAGATGGCTCGGAAGACAACCGAGGCACTCGCGGGACTCATTGAAGACGCCCTGCCAGGTACGTTTATGGAAGATGTAATATCTAAGGAAATGGCTTCTTTTATCTTTCCCGATGAATTTGGGCTTCCCAACGGATTTGCTTCTTCCCTGTATGCCGGGAAGCTTGCCTGGGGCAAGGATGCCGTGAACGCCTTGACGCTCGGATTGGGCTTCGGCAGCGATTGGAGCCCGGGCGAGTACGCCAAACTGGATCAGCCCGTCAGCGAGGCG
>CAYVKQ010000431.1:0-2219 GCA_964451945.1 uncultured Lentisphaerales bacterium | reverse complement strand
CACCGATGGGGTAAACTACGGGAAATGGCTGAAATCAGCCGCCTCTCTGGGATTTGAACACGGAACACTGATCGTTCCGCTGGAAAAAACCGAGATTACCGGAAACATTGTCGTCTCCAACCGCAACGCCACGGGATGGTGGGAGGGGCGTTTTTCAGCGGCATTCGGATTGGGCCACTCCTACCATGAATTGGAGCCGCCCGGCAGCCATGCCGGCCATTTCTTCTGGTCGGTCGGCGTGATCTTCAGAGGGGAGTTTTAGGTGATATTATGAAAAATGGAATTGTTTACAGCGCCATCGCAGTAGCGCTTGCAGCGCGCCTGGCGGCTGAGCCCGCCGATCCCAAGCCCCTTGTTCCGGGGTCGATCGATCTCGCCGCGCTCATTGGCAGCACCAATGCCCTGCGGGTCAGCTCCTCGGACTGGGAGGAGAGCCGCCAGCGGCTCCGCCTGCGGACCGACCAGTGGCTGGAACGTCTGGAATCCGGCAGGCTGGAGTCCTTCGCGATCCGGCTGGTGGACGACATGCTGTTCACCCAGGCCGGGGTTCTGGCGCAGGGGCGCGGATGGGAGATCGACGCGGCACTGCCGCCGGCGGAGGAGCGCCAGCGGTACGCCCGGCAGGTGCTGGAGCCGGAGCGCTACGAGCGGCTGGCTCGGGCTCTTGGGGGCTATGCCGTCGGCGACAGTCCCCCGTCGCACGAGCGCGATCTGGCGGCGGCGTTCCTGGGCAGGGCGCTGGCGTACCGGCCGCTGGCGGGTCTGCTGCGGCGGGAGCTGGAGCTGCCGGACGAGGCGTGGGACGGGGCGGACGCCAAACGCCGCCGCGCCGCGCTCGCCATCGCGCTACTCTACTTGGACGCGCCGCCGCCCGCCCGCGCCGCCGCCGCCGCGCTGCTGGCGGACAGGACGCTGCCGTCGCCCTGGCGGCGGGACGCTTTCTCCGCGCTGTACCGCACCGGAAGCCCGGAGCAGCGCAACGAGGCCGTCCGCCTGGGGGTGGAGGCCGATGACGCCCTGGTTCTCCATGAGATGCTGGATACGCAGCGTGCCCGCACCGACCCCCCGGAGGAACTGCGCGGCGCGATGATCTCCTGGCATGAGCGTGTGGTAACCGAGGTGGAGGAAGGGGGAAAATTGACCCGTTCACAGGAAGGAGTGTACATGCGATTGACCACCCGTCTTCTCATGCTGGGGCGTAGTGGCTCTATACTCTCCGCGGAGGAGCGCCACGGGTTGGCGGCGCAGTGTCGGCGCATGCTGGCTGCAGGCACCTCTAATCTACGTTACAGCGCTACAGGGTTGCTCGGCGCCGTGGGAGACGAGGCGGATGACGGCGAGCATCTGGTAGCACTTCTCAGGGACTCCCAGTCCAATGTTCGGTCGGAGGCCGCGCTGGCGCTAGGGCGGTCATTCCCGCAAACCCGGGGAAAGAACCTCGCCAAACTGGTCGGGATGCTGGGCGACTCGGAGGAGCAGGTGCGCGCCAACGCCTTGTATGCCCTCTGGCGGGAGCACGAGCCGGGGAAGGCCCACAACATGTTCTTCATGACCGGAACTTTCGAAGAGCAGAAGGCGGCGACGCTGGCGTGGCTGAAGGAGCACCGGGGCATCGAACCCGCGCAGGCGGGGGCGAAGGGGGCGGATGATGCGCCCGCCCGCTAGGCTCTTGGTCGGCATCCCGGCCATGGGGGCGCTCCTGCTCCTCCCGGCCCTCTCCCTGGCGGGGGTCCAGGAGTGGCTGTTCCTGCCTTGCGGGCCGGAGCCGCACCCGGAGGTCGCCGCAACCCCGGCCGCCTCGATCGCGCCGGGGCAGGCTCCCTCGACTTTCAAGTCCGCCATCCCCCCCGCCGGCCAGGAGCCGCCCGCCCCGCCGACATGGCATCGTGCAGCCTTCCCGCACATGGACCACGACCGGCTCAACCCCGACCCCAAGGGCGCGAAGGGGGGCTCCCACGCCTGGTACGCGACCCTGCTCACGCCCCCGGCATGGGCCGCAGGGATGGATCTGGCGCTAGACCTCGGCATGATCGACGATGCGGATGAGGTACATGTGAACGGAGTCCGGGTCGCTGGCACCGGCAACATGCGCAACAGCACCGGCTCCGCGTGGAACCGCCCGCGGCGCTACCGGGTCCCCGGGGAACGGCTGGCTGGCCGTGACCCCGGCACGGCCGGGGAGGCCGCCGCGGAGCCGGACCGCATCCTCGTTCATGTGA
>CAYVKQ010000430.1:0-2688 GCA_964451945.1 uncultured Lentisphaerales bacterium | reverse complement strand
GGTCAACAGTTGGCTCGACATGTCGTTCACGGTGGATCAGCCGACGGTGATCGGCTTCACCGTGGAGCTGTTCGGCAACGGAAATATCGGGTTTTCCATCGATAGCGAAGGCCAGGATCTCGACAATGTGTGGATGTCCGGGCCCCATACATATTTCTTCGAGCTCGAGGCGGGAACACATTTTGTGCGATGGAACGCCGATGCCTGGGATGCCGGCCCAGGTGATTATTGCACGCTCGACGCCGTGTCGCTCATCCCCCTGCCGCCGCGTGTCTGGTTCACGTCGGACTTCGCGACCGCGCGGGAAGGGGAGACGGTGGATGTCGGCGTGCGGCTGGAGTGGCCCTTGGACGATCCGGTCACGGTCAACTATTCGGTCGGCGGCACCGCCACCATTGGCCCGGCCAACGACTACACCGTGTTGGGTGTTCCGGGCGAGGTGGTCATTCCCACCGGCGCCACACAGGCCGTCTTCACGGTCACGGTGATCGACGATGCCGCTCCCGAGCATACCGAGTCGGCCGATTTCCGGATCGACGACGGAGCCGGCTACCGCGTCGGCCAGCCCGACCTGCAGACGGTGAACATCTGGGCCAACGACGGACTCATCGATTTCCTGGCGCTGTGGCTGGAGGGCGAGGCGGCCGAGACGACCAACCGCGTCATCCGCGTCGACGGCGCGGCGACGGATCTTCCCAGCCATCTGATGGTCTCCGAAGATCCCGATTTCACGGGCGCCGAGTGGATCGTCTTCACGACGAACGCTCCGATGACGTTCGCGCTTTCCGAAGGGTTCGGCACGAAGACCGTCTATGCCAAGGTCCGGATTCCGGACGGAATCGGCGGATGGGAGGAGTCCAATGTCCTCTCCGCCTCGATCCGCTTCCTGGCCTGCACCTTGTCCGAGGCGCTCGACACGGACCGGGCGGTCACGACCACCGATCCCTACAACTGGATCGGCCAGACGAACGTCACGCACGACGGCGTCGACGCGGCCCGGAGCCACGAGTTTCCGAATACCTATGAATATGCGAATTCCTACATGAGCACGACGGTGGAGGGGCCGGTCATCGTTTCGTTCTGGTGGAAGATTTCGGGCTACAACTCCTACAGCGGCTACTACGACAACAGTTACCTCAATTTTCTGGTCGACGGCGCTTTTCTAACGTCTATCAACGGGGAGCAGGACTGGACGCGCGTGACCCACACGCTGCCCGCCGGCACGCACACGCTCGCGTGGCGGTATGACAAAAATTACTATTTTGGCGGTCCCGACTGCGGCTGGGTCGATCAACTGACCGTCACGAACGACTGGCCGGAAGTCACTTTCTCCACGCCGGGCCAGGACGTGAACGAGACGGACGGCACGGTCTATGTCCAGGTCCAGATGAACCGGCAGGAGGCGAACGCCGTGACCGTCCCCTTCCAGGCGGGCGGGTCGGCGACGCCCGGGGCGGACTACACGTTCACGCCCGAGTTCAGCGTGACGTTCCCGCCCTATGAGACGGCGCAGACGATCGCGGTGTCCCTGCAGAACGATGCGACACCCGAGGCGACCGAAACGGCCCGGTTCACCCTGGTGCCGACCAACGGCGTGCTGGTGGGGCTGGAGAACACCCACGATCTGGCCATCCTGCCCAACGACGGCGCTCCGGTGGTCACCCTTTTCCAGCAGCAGGGTGGGAGTGGCAACGTTACGAACCGCGACATCGTCCTGTCGGTCGCCGCGAGCGGCGATCCCTCGGAATACCGGCTGAGCGAGGATCCGGCATTCGGCGATGCCTCCTGGCTGCCCTACACGGCATCGCCAGCCTTCGCCCTGTCGCCCGGCTACGGTGTGAAACCGCTCTGGATCCAGGTGCGCGCGAATGTCGGCGGCTATGGATGGGTCCTGTCGGATCCCGTGAACCTTGTCCTGCAGGCCCAGCCGAGTCTGGCGGAGGCCCTGAACGTGGCCGGGGGGCAGGTTGCCAGCCCGTCCGCCTCGCCCTGGTTCGGGCAACTGGCGGTCTCGCGCGACGGCGCCGCCGCGCAGAGCGGCCCCATCCCGAACTATGGGCAGAGTTCATGCATTCTTGACCTGACCGGGGAGGGGACGGTCGGCTTCTGGTGGAAGGTTTCGTCGGAGGGCAGTTTCGATTATCTGTCCCTCTATGCGGATGGCCTCTTCATCAGCGACATTTCCGGAACGGGCGGCGATTGGCAATATGTCACGCACACCTTCACGGGACTAGGCGCGCACACGCTCGAATGGCGCTACACCAAGGATGGCAGCGTGTCGTCGGGCAGCGACTGCGGCTGGGTCGACCAGGTGGATTTGAGCGGCTGGACGCATACGCAGGTCGCCACGCCGCAGTTCTCGCCTCCGAGCAACACGATCTTCAACGTGACGCTCGACGTGACGCTCGCGTGCGCCACGCCCGGCGCGCAAATCCGCTACACGCTCGATGGATCCGCCCCGGATGAGACCAGCAGCCTCTACACCAACGCGATCACGCTCTCCGCGACCACCACGATCAAGGCGAAGGGCTATCTCTCCGGTGCGCCGGCCAGCGACCTGTCGGCGGCCACGTATGTCCGTTCCAACGCCACGCCGGGCTTCGATCCGCCGTCGGGCACCCTGTTCGTCGGTTCACTGGACGTGGCAATCACCTCGGCCGTGGCGGGCGTGACAATCTATTACACGCT
>CAYVKQ010000429.1:0-2699 GCA_964451945.1 uncultured Lentisphaerales bacterium | reverse complement strand
TTCGCCGACGCGCACTACTGGGCGGCGCGGATGCACTACTACCGCACCGACTACGCGCACGCCCGGCCCGACTACGAGCGTTTTGTCCGGCGCTTCCAGGAGCACGCGCGCGTGGGCGACGCGGTCATGGAACTGATCCACAGCGCCGAGCGCCTCTCCGACTCGCCCGAAGAGATGCTGGCGCTGTACCAGACATTCCAGGAGCGAGCCTGGCAGGGTGTCCAGGTCTACAACCAGGCCGACCATCTCTCGCGCTCCCCGCTCTCCGACTGGCTGACCAAGCGCGAGCAGGGGGCGCTGGCCTTCCTAGGCCGCTACGAGGATGCCTATCGGGCGCTGCTGCTCGATTTGAGCCTCAACACCTCGACCAGCGCCGCGGACCGCGCCTGGCAGACGCAGGCGAAGGACCTGCTGGCCGGCCTGGCGACGCTCTCCGAGGACTCCGGCGGACCGCGCCTGATGTCCGACGCCACACCCTACAAGGATCTCCCGCTCACCCTCGACACCCCGTGGTTCAAGGAGGATCTCGCCCCGTGGAACCTCAAGGGCTTCCGCTACGTGTGGGGCGAGAACTACCGCGTCCTGGCGCCGCCCGGCTACCGTTTCAAATCGCTGAAGGCCGAAATCTGGCGCACCAACGACCCCGCCTGCACCAGCGTCTGCCGACTCTCGATCCGGCGCTACCGCTATGTCGACATCCACTCCTGCTGGACCTCCGACAAGGATCAGACGCCGGGCAAGCGGTATCTCTTCGACGTCGCCCTGCCGGTCAACTGCACTTGGTTCCTCCTGCGTCCGGAGTTCGACGGCCGCAGCGGCAATCCCCGCAACCTGCACGTGGAGGGGCACGGCGCCCGTTTCGACGCCTGGCGCATCGACGCCGAATTCGAGCCGCTGCCGCAGCAGCCGGGCGGCGTCGAGGTGCGCGTGCACAACGCGATGGAATTCAACGCCGCGGTCGATGGCGCCTACGCGCGCTGCCGCAACGGCGTCATCGGCAACCTCGCCCCAGGGGTCCACACGCTGCGGATCAGCGACATGTACAACCGCAAAACGTGGGGTTACGAGCCGCTGGAAACAACCTTCGAGGTGCGCCCCGGGCGGTATGACCGGCTCGACCTCGATCTCTCCTTCAGTGACAAGTCGCGCCAGGCGGGGTGGGCGGATCCGGTCGGCGTGGCCTGCGACTATCCGGCCTACAAGCATAGTCCGCGCCGCTTGCAGAACTGGCGCGACGGCGCGCCCGCCTTCGCCGTCTGCCGCGCCACCGGCCGGCGCGCCGTGGTCTGGTCGCATCTCGACGACCTCTGGCTGTCCACCAGCACCAACGGCGTCGACTGGTCGCCGCCGCTCAACCTGCCGGCCCCCGTCAACTCCGCGCACGTCGAACTGAATCCCCGGCTGCTGGCGACCGAATCGGGGCGCTTTGCCCTGCTCTTTCTCAGCGACCGCGGCCTGCAGCGGTCGCTGGCGGCTTATCTCTGCACCTCCGACGACCTGCGCCGCTGGACGCGCCCCGTAGTGGTCAGCGCCGAGCATCACATCGACCTGTGTCTGCTGCAGGCGCGGAACGGTCCGGCGGTGCTGATCAGCGTTCCGGCGCTCAAAGACGCCTCCTGCTTCGAATGGCGCACCAGCGACGACCTGGTCACGTGGTCCGCCCCGCAACGCATCCCCGTCGCCTCCCGACCGCAGTGCATGGGGCTGACACAGGACGCGGCGGGGCTCTTCCATCTCGTGTGGCTGGGGGAGATTCGGGGCACGCGGGGGTATATTTTCCGCGTCAACCGCGTCCACCACATGACCTCGCGCGACCTGATCCACTGGAGCCGCCCGACCCTGATCCCCTGTGACACCCCGCACGTGATCAATGTCGCGCCCGTCGTGTCCGAAGATCGCCTCTGGTGCGCCATCGGCACGGTGGACGAACAGTACAGCGGACAGCCCCGGCTCGCCCTGTACGCCCGCGACCTGCGCGACGCCGGCGCCGAGTGGATGCAATGGGACGTCCCCGAGCATACGCTGAGCGGGCTCGCCTCGCTGGCCGTCGATCCCGTCACCGGCTACCTGACGTTCTGCTGGTCCATGACCGACATGCAACTGAACACGGCGCGGTTTTCGGGTCCGGTCTTCCTCATGTCGGGCATGCCCGCGCGCGCCAACCCCGTGCAGACGTCCATGCATCCCGCCATCCCGCTGACCCTCGCGGCCCAGCATCCGGGGGCCGACGTTGCCCCCCCGGCGCGCGACGCCCGCACCGCCTTGGTGCTCGACGCCCCGTCGCCGGAGGCGGCGTTCGCGCCGCAGCCGACGATGACCGACGAGACCTACGCGCGGCGCGCCGGCGAATGGCTCAAGGGGCTTCCGGCCATCGCCGCCTTGGAGAAGGCCGCGGCGCCGCCGCCCGGCGCCCCGGCGGACGCCGTCCCGTGGGCGCGCCGCGCCGACGCCTGGTATTTCCGCCAGCCGCAGCGGGTGAAGCTGTTTGATCGCGACATGCGCGTGGCGTTTGCCAGCGCCGGCCGGGACGACGACGTCGCGGAGCACGCCTGGTTCCGGCTGCGCGAAGCGGGGATGGACGAGCCGCTGATTGCATTGCCCGGCCTCGCGGCGCTGGCCCTGCGGCGGGGACGTCCCTCGGCGGCGGACGCCCTGATCCGCCACTGGCAGCCGACGCCCGACGCCGAGGCGGCCCTCGC
>CAYVKQ010000428.1:0-2708 GCA_964451945.1 uncultured Lentisphaerales bacterium | reverse complement strand
CAAACACTGCAAACCTCACTGCGGGGAATAGCGGATCGGGCGCGACGCGACCCGAAGGCGCGATTCCGCGACGTGTACAGGCTGCTGGACGAGGCGAACCTGCGCGAATGCTTCCGGGCGTTGCGCAGGGACGCCGCGCCGGGGGTGGACCGGGTGACGTTCGATGACTACGAGCGCAACCTGGAAGCCAATCTTTCGGCGCTGGTCGAGCGGCTCAAGCACAAGCGGTACCGCGCCCGACTGGTGCGCAGGGTGTACATACCCAAAGGGGGCGGGAAACTGCGTCCCCTCGGGATACCTGTGCTGGAGGACAAGCTGCTGCAAATGGCCGTGGCGAAGGTGCTCACGGTGATCTACGAAGAGGACTTCCTGCCGGCGAGCCGGGGCTACCGTCCCGGCGGAAACGCCCGCGAGACGAGCCGCGAATGGGCGGCGAAGCTTGGAGGGGGGAGCTATGCGTGGGTTGTCGATGCGGACATCAAAGGCTTCTTCGAGCATGTCGATCACGACTGGATGCTCAGGATGCTGGCGCTGCGCATCGACGACGAGCCGTTTCTGCGGCTGGTGCGCAAATGGCTGAAGGCGGGGGTTCTCGAAGCGGATGGCCGGGTGCTGCACCCGGTGGAGGGGACGCCCCAGGGCGGGGTGGTCTCTCCGGTGCTGGCGAACGTGTACCTGCACTACGCGCTGGACCTCTGGTTCGAGCGCGCGGTCAAGCGGGAGGCGCGGGGCCGGTGCGTGATGCTGCGCTACGCCGACGACTTCGTGGTCGCCTTCGAGCGGCGCGAGGATGCGGTGCGGTTCCTGGGAGATCTGCCCGGGCGACTGGGCAAGTTCGGCCTGGAGCTGTCGGGGGAGAAGACGCGGCTGGTGCCGTTCGAGCGGGGCAACCCGTCGGGTGGCAACGGCGGTTTCGACTTCCTCGGATTCCGGTACCACTGGGAGCGCACCCGCACCGGGCGCTGGAAGGTGCAGCGGCGGACGGCTCCGAGCCGTCTGCGGCGGTCGGCGGAGCGGTTCGCAGAATGGATCAAGGCCAACCGGAGCGAATGCCTGGCCGTCCTCATGGGGCGGCTGCGGCGCAAGCTGGCGGGGTACTGGCAGTACTACGGCGTGACGGGGAACGGGCGCAGCCTGTGCAAGTTCTGGCGGCTGGTTGTGGCGGGGCTGTACAAGTGGCTCAACCGCAGGAGCCAGAAGCGGGGCTTGACGTGGGCGCGCCTCGATGCGATCCTCAAGCGACACGAGGTGCCCGAACCGCGAATCACCGAGAGCAGGCAGATGCAGTTTTCCTTCATGGGGGCGCGTTGAAGACCGAGTGCAAAGCGAGCAGTTCCGAGGAGCCCGGTGCGGGAATTCCGCACGCCGGGATCTGTGCGGGGGGCGCCCGGCAACGGGCGTCCCTACCGCGATACCTGGTGACCAACCACCCGGCCGCGGTCGCCGGCGACAGTGAGACGCAGTTTAACATCGAACTGACCGATCCCGGAACCTACACCCTCGACCTATGGGGAGGCGAGATAAGAACTCGCGCTTCCCATCGCATCACGTTCGTCTTCGATGGCAACGACATCGACGCCATCGGCGACGGGGCCAACAAGTTGGTCGGCTTCGCAGCGGATGCCACCGCGCTGACGCTCAGAACCGTGCCCATTTACATCGACCCCGACGGGTTCGATCCGCCCGACGACTCCAACGACGGATATATCGTGCAGATGGAATATGGCACCAGCGGAAGAATAACCTTGGCCGATTATGCCACATTCGCCAACGGAGGCCGCGCCGGCGTCGTCATTAACGGCTACCACTACCTGATCCACTACTACAACGACCGGGACAGCCTCGGCCAGCAATTCACGATCAACAACGGTGTCGTGACGGAGGAAGTCGGCTTGATCGACGAAGGCCTGACCACTGATGCGTTGGGTGGCGAGATGGGCGATACCCACCAATTGGTGCGGTTGAACCGCACCTCTATTCACATCAACCTGAACGGCCTGTCGCATAGCGTCGTGCTGGGCGACAACGATTCCGCATCCTTTCCGATGCACAACCTGCCTGCGGGATATAATGGGTCATCTGAAGTGCTGATCCACACGGACTTTGGACACACCGGCTACAAGTTCGAGTACACCGACCGGCTGAAGCGCATGGTCTTCGACGTTGATGCTTCGGGCATGATCATCGATCTGCACGATCCCCGCGCCTTCGCTTCCGGCTACACGATCACGTTCAACACCGCTCTCATCGCCATCGATGTTCCTCCGGAAACCGCATACTCCGTGATTGCCAAGCTCTCTCCCGTCTCGGCGAACCGTACCCCGCTGGTTGCCGGCTTGGTCGACTACCAGGAGCTGCGTTTGCTCCCGATCAAGGACATCGATCTCGGCGTCTATTTCCTGGGCGGCAACGCCACTGACGCGCGGGACGCCTTCCGGATCGTATACGATGCGGAAGACAAGCGGTTCTCCCTGACCACCTGGAGTGATTCGGCAGGGACGCTCCCGCTGGAAGGCCAGCAATCGATCACGCTGGCCGTCGGCTATACGGTTCGCATTGTCGATCCAACCTTGCAGACCGTGATTCTGATCCGTTAACGGAGTGAAGCATGCGTGGATTGCACCTTGTTGCGTTGGGCGGCTGCTGCGGCGCGGTCGCCCGCTACCTGTTGGCGGGGCTCGTCCAGCGGTGGGCGATGCCCGCGTTTC
>CAYVKQ010000427.1:0-2710 GCA_964451945.1 uncultured Lentisphaerales bacterium | reverse complement strand
GCCGCAGCCCTACGCCATCGCGCTGACGCGTGCGAAGAGGCGGGATTTCTTGCGGCTGGCGCAGTTGACGCTGATGAAAGTGCGCTTGGCCGCCTTGTCCAGCACCGAGGTGAAATCGGAATAGAGCTTCTCGGCTTCGGCCTTGTTGCCCGAGGCGATTGCGTCCTCCAGCTTGCGTCCGGCCGATAGCACCCGGCTTTTACCGGCACGGTTGTTGGCGCGGCGCTGGAGGGCCTGGCGCGCACGCTTCTCTGCACTCTTGATGTTCGCCATGTAACGATGCTCCTTGATCCACTGCTTCTTTTACGTAAAAGCCCGTCTATGATACCGGTTCACCGGCAAAGGTCAACAGGAAATGCTGTTGAATTGTTGTGGCAAAAAATTTACGTGATTGACGCCGGGCCGGTTGTCGGCAATCATCTTGGCACCATGTCTGACTGGACCGACACCATCGACGCGCTCATCGACTACCTCCGCTACCAGCAGGAAAACGGCGTGCGCCAACTCCCCGTGGACGCCGCCGCGCTCAAAGGGCTGTCCGGGGCGGCCCGCGCGCCGTTTGCCTCCGCTCCCGCCGGCGCCCCGCGGCGCCCCGACGTCGTCTGCGGTTCGCCCGACCGGCGGCAGGAGGCGCTGGCGCGGATCGCCGAACAGGCGGCGGCCTGCCGCCGCTGCCCTCTCGCCGAAGGCCGCACCCGCGTCGTTCCGGGCCAGGGCAACGCCGTTTCGCCGGACGTGATGTTCGTGGGCGAGGCGCCGGGCTACGACGAAGACCAGCAGGGGCTTGCCTTCATCGGCGCGGCGGGCCAGCTTCTCACCAAGATGATCACCGCCATGGGCTATGCGCGCGAAGAAGTGTTCATCGCCAACATCTGCAAATGCCGTCCGCCCGGCAACCGCAAGCCGGCGCCCGAGGAGATGCGCGCCTGCCTTCCCTTTCTGCAGGCTCAGATCGAGGTCATCAAACCCCGGGTGATTGTCGCCCTCGGCGCCACCGCCGCGACCGGCCTGCTCAACACGCAGACCGCCATCGGCAAGCTGCGCGGACAGTGGACCCGCTTCGGCGACATCCCGCTCATGCCCACCTTCCACCCCGCCTATCTGCTCCGTTTCCCGCCGGCGAAGCGCGACGCGTGGAACGACCTGAAAAGCGTCCTGCGGAAACTGGGCCGGCCCGTGCCGAAGTGAAAAAAAACCCCACTGTGACGTAGCGGCGACAACCTCGTCGACCTCGCTTGACAAGGATGGAAGTCTCGCGCGTCGCATCGCGTCATCCGGCCGTTTCAAGCCGGCATCCGACCCGCGTCGCCCTCGACCCCCTGATTACCATGTAGGTCAGAGAAATTCCGCCAATTCGCGTTCACAGCAGGGTCCGTTTCAACTCCAGCGATCACTTGTCGCGAAGGGTGACCTTCAGGTCTTCCTTCAGCGTCCGCATGATCGGTTCCAACGCCAGATTGACCTCCTCGTCGGTCAACGTCCGGCTCGGAGACCGGAATTCGAGCGCGTAGGCCAAGCTGCGCACCGGTTCCCGGTTTTCCTTTGAAAGAAACATATCAAAGAGCTCGACGGATGTCAACTCAGGAGATGCCGATCTCTTGATCGCCGCCACCACGTCGGCGTGGGTGACCGCATCGGGCGCGAGGAAGGCGAGGTCGCGGCGGATGGCCGGGAAGGCCGGCACGTCGCCGGCGGCGCGCTGGGCGAAGCACCGCGCCAGCAGCGGTCCGGCGCGCAGCTCGGCCACGGCCAGCGGGGCGTTGAGACGCCACTGGTGGCGGATGGCCGCGCTGACCACTCCCAGCGTGCCGACTCGTTCACCCGCCAGCGTGACCGTGCATGCCCACCCCGGCTCCATCGCCGGATGGTCGCAGGGCTGCAAGCCGACGGCGTCCGCGTGCAGCGCCCGCGCGAGCGCCTCGACCGCCCCCTTGAGCCACAGCGCCGCCTCTTCGTTCGTCACGGCGCGCCGCGTGTCGAGCGCCGGACGTCCGACGGGGCCGAGCAGCCCCAGCGCGACCCGCTCCTCCTCGCAGGGCTTGCCCGCGGCGTCGCGCGCGAACACCCGCCCCATCTCGAAGAGGGCGCAGGCCGCGGCCTGGCGGGAGGCGTTGCGCCCGAGCGTGCCGACGAGCTGCGGCAGCAGGCTGTCGCGCATGACCGCGTAGTCGGCGCTGACCGGGTTGGGCAGCACCAGCCGCCGCGCCGCCTGCCGCGTGTCGAAGGCGTCGAGCTCGGCGGCCGAGAGGAAACTGTAGTGCATCGCCTCGGTGAAGCCGAGGCCGGTCAGGACCGTGCGGCACTTCGCCCGGGCGTGGAAGAAGTCGTCGTTGTCGTTCGAGACGACGGCGACGGGCGCGGTGTCGGGAATCGCGTCGAGTCCGTGCATTCGCGCGACCTCTTCAATGAGGTCGGCTTCGATCTCGACATCGCAGCGCCAGCTTGGCACGCGGAACGTCGCCGTCTCGCCGTCGCGGGCGGTCGCCTCGAACCCCAGGCGTTCGAGAATCGCCACCATCTCGCCGGCGTCGAGCGCGACGCCGATCACCTCGCGGGCGCGGCGGAAGCGAAGCGTCACCGGCGGCGTCGGCGGCGGCCGGTTGTCGACGTCGATGCACCCCCGCGCCACGGCCGCGCCGCCCAGCCCGGCCAGCAGCGCCGCGGCGCGGCGGCTGCCCCAGTCGGCCAGCGCGCCGTCGACCGTCCGCTC
>CAYVKQ010000426.1:0-2710 GCA_964451945.1 uncultured Lentisphaerales bacterium | reverse complement strand
GTGCCAAAGGTAGCAGGGCCGGCGTGCAGGCGTCAACAGGACATTCGCCTGCGGCGTTGCGTACTTCTGCAGCAGCTCCAGCATCCGGCGGTCGAGCCGGTGACCGTGGAACTCCTCGTAGTCGACGTCGGTGCGGTCGGAGTCCATGAAATGACGGTAGTCCATCGGCAGCCGTGCAAAGTTGAAGCCCCACCCCCCGAGCCAGCCGAACTCCTCGTCCGTGAAATGCCCCCGGAAGCGCGGATCGTCCGTTTCCCACGGCGGCTTGAACATCCCGAGCAGATTGACCCCGTGCCACTGCGCAACGTCCGGCGCCTCCGCCGCTGTGGCAACCGGCGCTGTCTCCAACAAGTTCGCTTCTTTCATGTTACTTCTCCAGATCGCCGACTTGTCGGTCGGCCTTTTCGAAACGCACGGTTCCGCCCTTGGACAGGATGGGCTTGCGATCCTTGCGGCAGGCGACGATGCCGGTGCTTTCGCCGTGATAGCGGATGCCGTCGACGATGAAATCGAAAGGCGTCCTTT
This sequence comes from uncultured Lentisphaerales bacterium, assembly GCA_964451945.1. GTDB lineage: Bacteria > Verrucomicrobiota > Kiritimatiellia > RFP12 > JAAYNR01 > JAAYNR01. Next base: position 2,185 of record CAYVKQ010000426.1, on the reverse strand, counting down.
CGCCCGTGAGGATCAGGTCGAGCATCATGCGGTCGAGATCCAGGCCGAACCTCTCCGCGACGTGCTGTTTCTGCGGCAGGGAATAGAAGTGACCTCTGAACGGCGGTTGGCTGCCGTTTCCGATGCCGGACGCGTTCAACAGCATATAGCCGTATTCATCCATCGCCACGCCGTCGAGCGGGATGCCGGCATAGACGTCCATCAGCGCCTTGCGCTCCGCCCATTCGGATTCGCCGAAGAGTTCCGGCCAGTTGTAGTACTGCACGACCACGACGAAGATCGTCTTCCCGGCGTGTTCGCGGCCGGCGTCGATCTCCAGCGAGAGCGAGTGGGTCCGGCATTCGACGATGCGGGCACTGTCCGTGACGTCCGCGAGCGAGCCGGGGACGTAGAATCCGTCGCCCGCCTTGTCGAACGCGAAGACCCGCAGGAGTTTCGCGCGCAGAGGACGGATCTTGCTTCTGGCCCATTTCGCCTCGTGTGTGTAGGCCGCACATCCGTCGGCGTCGGCAATCGTCTCGCCGCAGACGGCAAGTCCCTGCGCATCCTCCGGGCGTTTGATCGTGAACATCTCGAGGTGGCCGACGGCGTCGCTGACGTTCGGGTCCATGCCGCCGTTGAAGAATCCGTGCCCGAGCGAGACGTACAGGGTGATCCCGATGCCCTTCGAGTGGGCGTAGCCCACCAGATCCGCCATCAGCGAGTGGCATTGGTCATAGTCTTCCGTGATGACCCCGGTCTCGGGCATCACCAGCAGCATGTCGACACCGGTATGCGCTTTGATGAAGTCGATCTCCTCGCGGTATTTCCGTCCGCGGAGCGACTCGGACATGAGAAACCAGCACAGCATCTTCGGCGGTTTCTTCATAGGTGAAACATAGTGCAACCGGTGCCGCATGTCCAGATACTGGCTGCGTGCACCGCCGTGGAAGCGCGACAAAAATGTGAATATCGGCATTGACAAGCGGCCTCGATAGAAGTACAATCCGGTCAGAGTGGTGATGTCGTATTCGGCTTCGTTCTCGCGGCTCGCAGGGAAGGTGCAGGCATGAACATGTCAGTGCGGCGACGACCATCCAAGCCGCCGTCGACGCGGCGGCGAACGGCGACACCGTGATGGTCACCAACGGTGTCTATGCGCCGCTGACGTGCAGCAAGACACTCACGATCATCGACGGCGGTGGCGCGCAGTGTTGTGCCACGTTTTCATCAACGAGCACGTGGATGGAGGGGTTCACGCTGCGGCACGGTCAGGGCTACAACGGTGGCGGCGTTTACTCCGGCACGCTGGTGGCCTGCGTGCTGACCAACAATGTGGCGGCAAGCATAGGGGGCGGCGCCTTCGGAAGCGTCCTGAGCAACTGCGTTGTGACAGGGAACGCCGTGCTCAACAGCGGGCAGTTCACCGGTGGCGGAGGCGCCGCCGGCGGCATGCTGTACAACTGCATCGTCTGGGGCAACACGGGCAGCCCGTCTCCCGACTTTTCGAACTACGGCGTGACGTCAGCGAGCGCTGGAGGCCAACCACCGGTGTCGGGGACCATCGACCTCGACTTTTGCTGCACGTCCCCGCTGCCCTCGCCGATTTGTGGCACCAACAACATCGTCTGTGATCCGTTGTTTCTGGACACGAGCGACTTCCGTCTGGCGTGGGGATCACTGTGCATCGACGCCGGCACGAACCTGACCTGGCGGTCCATCGACAAGGACTTCGCCGGAAATCCCCGCCTCGACAACGCCCGCATCGAAATCGGAGCCCACGAGTTCGCCCAGGGCAGCCTGCGGCTGCCGGAGGCGCTGGACTGCACCGGGCGGGCTTGGACCACAGGCGGTGGCGCGCGCTGGCTCCCGCAGACCGTGGTGTCGTCCGATGGGGCGGATGCGGCCCAGGGGGGGCCGATCGGCGATGCGTCCCGGACCTGGCTGCAGACCGAGGTCGCAAGTTCCGGGACACTGGCCTTCCAGTGGTGCAGTTCGTGCGAGGCGGTCTACGACTCGCTCGCCTTCGTTGTCGATGGCGCGCCGTCGCCGGCGACCGGGACACAGGCCCTCGCCCACGGCGCCGTGGTCACGGCATCCGTCACGAGTCCGTGGGTTCTCCCCCCTGGAGCCGAGGCGCGCGCCTGCTCAGGGTGGACGCGGACCGGGATCCTACCTGCGTCCGGCACGGACACGAACACGGCGT
>CAYVKQ010000425.1:0-2725 GCA_964451945.1 uncultured Lentisphaerales bacterium | reverse complement strand
CGTCATGTCGCCGCCAGCCATACCCTCCGTGGAGCCGGGCCACACCGTGAACCAGAGGTCGGCATTGAGCGTGCCCGTGAGGACGTACTCCCATTGTTGGAGCGGATAGCCGTTGCGGGCGCTGCTCACGTAGCCGCCCCACCAGATGCCGCGGAGCGTGTCCGGGGCGATCTCGCGGATCAACTCGTCGGTCACGAGCGAGCGGTATGGTCCCCAAAACTCCAGATTATGGATCGTCATCTCGATGTCGCCAGCGCTGGATCCCTCCGCGCCGACACGCGCCTTGGGGTCGTGGCGCTTGGCAATGGTGTGGAAAAGCTGGAAGGCGTCGGCGTACATCTGCTCCATGAACTGCTGGTGGTCGAGCCAGGACGCCCAGTCGTGCCGCGCCAGCGCCTCTTGCTGCAGCGGGTGGGGCGTGTCCTTGAAGTCAGTGATACCCGTGCCGTGGATCCGGTTGTAATTCTCCACCGTGCCATAGCGCTTCGCGATGAAGTTGCAGTAGGCGGGACGGTCCTTGGGACCATATCCGCCGCCGGTCGAAAAGCTGCATTCGTCGCCAAGGTTCCAGCAGTACGTGCCGAAGCGCATCTGGTCCTTGACGTACTCGCTGTAGTAGCGTTCGACAAGTTCCTGCACCTTGGGGTCATAGGGTGTGATCTCGTCGCCGAGATCGCGGACCTCCTTGCATCCCCACGGTGTGCAGAAGCCCATCAGCGTCGTCCAGTACGTGTTCGTGCCCCGCTGCTGGATGCGCACGTGGGCGCGCGCGCCGACGGGCGCGAAGTTCTGCGCCGCGCCGCGCATGCCGCCGTCGCTGAGCCCCGAACGGTATCCCAGTTCCTCGACAATGACCGGCGCCCAGAGGTCATCCATGTTGTTGTGGGCGGGGCCGTTCCACGAGATGAGCGTGTAGTCCGGGTAGCGGTGATTCGGGAACGAGACCGCCTTGCGGGCGGTGCCCAGCACCCTGCCATCGGCCCCGGCGATCCGCACCGAAAGCTCGCCCGCGAGCGTGGGGAACGGCTCGTCGCCGAAGCGCGCGATCTTCTGCCCGCGCGCGTTGCGGCCGGTGAGGCCAGTGACGCCCCTGGCACGCACCTGGCGGTAAGGCAGATCCCTGAGTTCCCACTCGACCTTGACCGGCTCGGGAGAGGGTTTCTCCCATTCAACGGCGAGCATGCGTCCCTTGCCCTCGGCGACGAAGGAAATGTTCGTGCCGTCGATCACGATGCTGCCGAGCACGCCCGCCTTAGAGAACGGATGCGCGCAGACGAAGTCACCCCTGCCGGACTTGCGCGGAATGACGTCGAGCACGAAGTCGCCGTTGACCAGCCCGGCGGTATCGATGGAGAGGTCGTTCACGCCTTTCGCCAGCTTCACGGTACGCGTGGAGACGATCCGGTTGGCGTCGTCCCGCACGCGGAGGAACGCCTCCTCGGCGCCGTCGGCCACGATGCGGAACGGCAGAAATTCGGAGGTAGCGGGACAGTCGTCGCGCCCCTGGCCGGAGGGAAACTTCACCACGGCGGCCGGTTTCACGCCCTGCGCGGCGCGGATGGCGTTCCAGTGGCGCGCCATGCGCGTCTCGTACTCCGACTTCCAGGCGAGCGACCACTTCGGCGGCATGGCGTCCCGCAGCCACGCGATGACGTTCTTGCCGAACTTGATTTCGTTCGCGCCGCCCTGCCGCGGGCCGGCGCCGAATTTCTCCGCGGCGACGAGGATCGACCCGGGGGCACGGTCGGCGAAGACAAGCCCCTTGCCTTCGTCGGCCACGCGGCGGAGGATCTCGTAGCGGTAGCGGGCGGGCGCCCAGTTCTCGCCGTCGACGGCCACGTAGAACACGTCGGGATTCTTCGCGAGGATCGATTCGAACTGCCGTGCCTTGTCGAGGGGGCGTCCGTGCGAGATGGGATCTTCGTAGACACCCGAGGAGCCGAAGCCGCACGGCATGTACCAGGCCTCGATGTCGAAGCGATCGGCGATCTCGCAGACGTCGCGGAACCCGCCGCCGGAGCCGGTGATGAAGCAGACGCGCGGACGCTTGGACACACGGGCGATCCAGTCGAGATGCGTCGTTCTGTAGCCGTCCTTCGGCCGGTTGTGGCGGTACCAGCCGTTGTGTCCGTTGTACTCCGCCGGTTCGCTGAAATCATAGGTGCCCGCATAGGGGAGGTCGAGCTTCGCGCCGATGTAGCCGGGCGTGCCGAGGTCATTGACGGCGATCAAGTAGCCGACGTTCTTCATCTTGATGCAGAGGTCGTCGAAGGCCTGCACGGCGGCGAACGAGCCGTCGTAGCGGGCGATCTCGTTCGTGAAGCTGGCCTGGAGCTTGTCGAACTCGCCCCGGAGCCCCGCGTTGGCCTTCTCCTGGAGCCTCGGTTCGAGCTCCCTCGCGAGCTTCCGGTAGGTTTCCTCGCTGGTCTTCTTCATCGAGTCGACGTCGGTCTTGCGCGTCCCTTTCACGTCGTGGACAAACACGTCGTCGCCGATCTTGATGCCCCAGATCGAGGAGAGGCGCCGGGCGATGAGGTCGCAAATCTTGGCGGGCTCGGGCTTGGAGCCGTCGGAGAAGTAGAGATAGCCGAACTTCTCGGGCGTGTAGTTGGAGCCGCCCGGCGAGGCGGTGCAGAAGAACTGGGTGTGGGTGAAACGGAAGCGGCAGTGGTTGAAGGTCCAGACGTCGCCCGCGGCGGCGGCGGGGCGCCCATGGAACGCGCTC
>CAYVKQ010000424.1:0-2753 GCA_964451945.1 uncultured Lentisphaerales bacterium | reverse complement strand
CCGGGAATCGCCGCGCCGGCGTTCCAGACGGCGCCAGTGGTCAGCGGCACCTCGGCCGCGCGCCCGGCGTCTTGCCATACGCGGATGCGGCTCCCGCCCGCCGTCGCCGAAAGCGTCACCTTGCCTGGCAACCCGCCCGGCTCCAGCTTGAGCTTGATCGGCGTTAAGTTGTTCGTGCAGACGCAGGCGTAGCCGCCGGGGTCCTCCTCCTTCGGCTCGTCGGCGTCGGTGACGCCGGGTTCGCCGTCGGCCTCCACGTCGAGGTCGACGTTGACGACGCGCCCGTGGATCGTGTCCGCCGCCTTCTCGCCCGTCACGCTGTCGGCCTCGCCCAGGACGCGCGCCGCGAACTCCGCCGCCGGGGCCAGCGGCCCGGCGCGGAAGCGGAGGGGCCAGGAGGCGACGGCGCGCGAGTCGATCTCGCCGCCGTTCGGGAAGGACGAGCCGTCCTCGCGGAAGAGGCACAGGTCGTTCGCCCCCGCCCCTCCGCCTGAAACGCCTATACAGAAGGGACATTCCATGCGAATACCGTAGCAACTCACAGCCCCATCCGTCAATGCCCAGCAATTCTCAAATCTTCGTTGCCGAATGTCGAGTGACCCGAGAGAAAACGTCCAACGCTGAACGCCGAACTTCGAAGTCGAGAGTCCGGCGTCGGGCCCGCCCGCAGCGTGATGCCTCGGCTGCCGTTCCGCGCCGGCACTTTGCCAAATGCGCTCGCCCCGCCCGCGATTTTTAGAATGTCACATTACGATGAGTGCCCCCTGTTCTGTTCCCGGGGCCAAGAAACCCCATTTGTCTCGATGTCCCGATAAGTCCCCCATTCCTTTCGCAAGGGCCGGAGGGTAGAGCCGGAGTGCCACAGCGGCGGCACGGAGCGGGAACCAATCCATCACCGTCTATTCTGAAGGGAAGTAACGACTTTGAAAGACTTTCAGATTCTTACCTTTCTTCATCATCAAGGCAACGTAACTTGTCGCCTCCTCCTGACCGAGAACCTCCTTCACCACAGTCGCAAAGAGCGAAAGAGTGAGTTGATCTTGATACTTGGCAGCCCGCTCAAGTGCAGCTTTCGCCGCAGGAAACCCGATTTGAGTAAGTGCCTTGACTGCCGGGTAATCCTCGGGGCCAATCGGTCGATCACGAAACTGTATTGGCTGGAAAGTAATGTTATCCAAGATTTCTGGGATAACCTCAACCGCCCGCAGGTTACCAGCAGCAGCCAAGACCTCTGTAAACACATCCGGACGTTTCGTCACATTGGTCTTGTCGGCGAAAAAGTCTCGAAGAGACTGGATCGCCGCTTCGCGCTCCGTTCGGTATGAAGCAAGGACTGAAAGAGCCTGGTCCGTTTTCATCGCATGGATATTCTGAGACGTTTGCATCGGTGCTCCATAAACCGTAGTCACGGCCGATAAAATGCATAGTACAGTCTGCAAGCGCATGGTGATTCTCCTCTCTCGTTACTGCATGTTCCACGTTTGCGAGGTGAGTTGTCCGTCTCCGTTCGCATTATCGTTGGCAACGTCATTGATCTGCGACCACGTGTTCGTGCCCTTCTGCCATGACTGCTTGCTGTACCAGTCCATGGTACTCGAACATCGCGTCGTGACTCCGCCCTATTCGCCCTTGCGACGCCAAGAATCTGTTGCTGCTTCTACGGAAGATGTCGGACCAAGGCGGTAGGTTGTCCTATTCGACCGTGATGAGCCACCAATGACACGGCCCCGCGTGGCCCAATCATAGACATTACTTGAAACAAGGTTTCCCTTCGCATCCCACCGCATGACAAGGCGTTTCTTTCCGTCGAGATGCCTTGCGTAGTCAACAGACCAGTCATTCGTTTGAACAACCAATACTTCGTGCTTATCGGCCCATGAAAATTTAAGCAGTGCCCCGCTCTCAGGATCGAATTGCATCTGAAAGCTTTGTGAAGGATCCTTCTGTGTGAGCGTTGCGTCCTGATAAGCAGTTGCTTCAACGGAGCCGATAACGTTGTTCGTCCTATACGGGAAGATGGTCCACACGATCGAGTGCGCCCTATCTTCGGATGTCAGCCAGATCGAACGGCTGAACTCGTTCACCCGGTAATCCCCTGTTTTCAAGATTCGGTCTACTGAGATGACGGCATTGCTCACGGTACCGACGAGCGGAAGTAATGCAGGGCTTTCAACGCTCAATGGACTGGGTGTGAATGTGATTTCTGTGGGCACCGCCGACGTCTGCGGGGTCTTTCGACCAGTAGAGACACCGCGAGGAGTCGTCACAAGAGATTCTTTCGTCGTCAAGGATTTACCCGCCGTCTCTGACACAGCAACCGGCACGCTCTCAACTGCTTCTTGTTCATGCGGAGTAGCTGGCGGACGTACGGCCGGTTTTCTGTTCGAGTTCCTCATAAGAAAGACCGCTAACAGTAGCCCCATCAGGAACAGGACGGCCATGAATAATCTGAATTTGATCTTCATCAAAAATCCTCAATGCGTGTTCAGCCAGCTTGAGAAGACCCAAGGAGTACTCACGCCGGAAGCGTCCATCGTGTAGATATTGACGATCTCGCCAATGCCAATGGCGTAGTCTGTACAGTTGTAATTGAAAAGGTTGTACCAGGGCGGACTGTCATCGCTGGCTTTCACCTGCGGCAAAGCAAGTGACAAGGGGCTGAAATGGATAGGGTATTCTTTCCATCCAGATGGCCAGTGCCCCCCCACCGCCCCGGTGCCCAAGCGAACGTCACCCGCACAGTTTCCGTTTCC
>CAYVKQ010000423.1:0-2780 GCA_964451945.1 uncultured Lentisphaerales bacterium | reverse complement strand
AGCTCGGCTGGTCGAAAAATCCCGCGGGCGGCGATATCCACGTCAGGATCGAGATGGACCCATGTCCCGGCGAGAGCGACGAAGCGCGCAGAATCGCCTCGACATCGTGCGCTTTCGGCCACGCCGGACTTTCCGTAAACGGATCGATGCCCGGTATTCCGGTGAAGTACGAACAATAATTGTCGTTCAGGGAGACACGCGCCTTGAATCCGAGCGCGTCGACACCCTCCGTCTTGGAGGCGTAGGTGTTCCAGACCCGGCTAGCAAGGGGGACATTCATCAATTCGATGGCGCGGCGGTGGTCAAACCCCGAGATGGACACGTCGTACACGTCGCGTTCCTCCACCACGCGTCCAAAATCGTAGCGCCAACCATAGAGCGTCTCTGCCGATGCGCCCTGGACAAAGCTGCCGGGGTCGGTCAGGTCGACCGGTTCGAACTTCGATTCTCCCGGTTCATAAGCGTCAAAAGCCCAGGCAGTGGAACTGAAGTCCTGTCGGAACGTCTGGATCGTGTACAATCCATCGCTGGTCTCGAACTCGTTCGGATCGGCGGTCCAGACGTTGAAGTTCTGGTACACCGCGCGCTTCACGATATAGCTGTTGGTGTTCGCATGCCGGTCAAACCGGATCAGCAGGAAGCCGTCGTACTCCAGCTCGGCGACAACCGTGTTGGTCGCGTCGTGCTCGGCGTATCCCGCGATCGGCGGGTTGGGGAAGTCCTGGTCGTTGTCCCCCCACGCCCAGGGCAGGTCGTCGTAGTCCGGCGCGTCGTTGGTGTATCCGTTGATGCCGAGGAAGGTCCACGTCAGGTTGGTGATGCCCGACACCAGCGTGATTCCCTGCCATAGATCATCGCCGATCAGTTCCATGTCGACCGTCGCCGACGGCGGGTCGGCCGAGACGCGCATCACATGCACATCGGAGCGGTAGCGGCGAATCTCGTAGTTTCGGTAGTTGTCGTCGCCTTTCTGGATCAGATAGGCGGGGCTCTGGTTTTCGTCGTGCACCGGCTTGGGGCCGGCGTTGGCCGCAGGCGGAGTGCCGTCCGGATCGCGGCTGTACGAGTAGCCGTCGAAGTCGCAGCGGAAATAGTAGTACATCGTGCCGACGCCGTGCCTCGGAATCACCCCCTCGTAGACGTCTTCCTCAATCTGGTACATGTTGGATTCCACCCATGGACCGTCTTCGCTCTGCCAGCTGTAGAAGAGGCGCACCTGCCGGTCGACGGACGGGTAGGCGTCGTCTTCATCGGTCACGCGGCAGCGCACCCGCACGTCCTGGTCCTGCGCCGGATAGCCGGGGTTGTATTGTTCTTCGGAGATCGTCACCGACGCGGGCGGCGGCGAGGCGAAGATATTATCGATGTAAAGCAGTCCCAAACTCCCAAGTGGATCGACGTATTTGCCCTCATAGTGAATTCCGTTATCCAACCTCAGGAACCGGACATACCGGATGGCGCGATTGTTAAAGACCAAGGCGTCCGAATGAGACTCCGGCGGCCCGTCGTAGGCCGCGTACGAAAGCGTGACCTCCGTCTGCCAGTCGCCCTCGGACGGCGTGTTGTTGGTCGTGTACTGGACCGCCATCTCCGCGCCATAGCCACCGCTGTCGACGACGGAAGCATAGTAAAGGGTACCGACACCGTCCGCCAACAACGGACTCCGGATAAAAGCGCCCGCGATCGGGCGGAGACCCATGACCCGGAGAACGCCTCCCGGCGGCTTGGCGGACAGCGGCGGGTTGATCACCCATTTGGTGTTCGCGCCGATCCACCATTGCGACGGCGCCGCGCCGACCTTGTTCGTGTGCGCGACATAGCTTGATCCATTGGGAACCCATCCACTCGCCGTCTCGAAATCGGTTGCGCGCAACGGATCGAGCAGCGTGTCGGAAACGACGCAGGTGAAATCGGCCGACGCCGCCTCGTTGGTCACTCCGCCGACAGTGTAGAGGCAGAAGACGCGGTTGGTGAGCGCGCCCGCCGCCAGTCGCGGGATCACGGCCTCGTAGCGCGCGCCGGTCGTCCATTCCATCTCGTTGGTGGTGAAGGCGCCCCCATTCCACGAATAGGCGAGATAGACGCCGAGAATCTCGACAGCCCCATTGGTGGTCACATCGGCCCCCGCCAGGACGGTCGCGCCGTTCGTGATCTGGGTGCCGGAGGGCGGCGTGATGTTGTCAATGACCACGCTCTGCGCCCGCGCCGCCGACACGCCGAACCACGCGGCCGTGGCCGCGGCCGCCAGTTTCAACACCCGTGTATTTGTTTTCATTTTTCGCCTCCTCTTCCGGCAATCGCGTCCCGTCTGCGCCGTTCCGGCCGGCCCATGCATTGTCCTGAACCCATTGTCGGCACTACTATACCGCTTCAGACCGAGCCCGGCAAGCAAGGAAACGAATTCCGCTGAAAAAATGCCGTCGCGCCCAACCGCTTTGCGCTTGATTCGCCACCCGATTACCCGTAACATAACATTTTTACACCATAAATATGTTTGTGAGTGAAACCGATGGTCTTAGACACCCTTCCACACGCTTCGGACTACGTTTCCCTTTTGCCCGGATTGCCGGCCGCGTTTGACTTTCTGCGGCGATCCACCACCCCCGCCCTGGCCGATGGACGCTATCCGATCGACGGCGACCGGGTGTTCGCCCTGGTCCAGACCTACGATACCAAGCCGGTCGCAGACGGCTTGCCCGAGGCGCACCGCCGCTATGCCGACGTGCAGGCGCTCCTTTGCGGAAACGAGTGGATCGGCTATGCCCCGCTGGAGGGCCAGC
>CAYVKQ010000422.1:0-2813 GCA_964451945.1 uncultured Lentisphaerales bacterium | reverse complement strand
CAGCATCGTTTCTGATGGGCGTGCCCGGCGCAAGTCCCCCTATCCCGCATGCACACGCTGATCCAGGCCGATTCCTTCCGCAGCCTCCGTCCGCCCGTGGTCCTCGCGGCCGGCTTCTTCGACGGCGTCCACACCGGCCATCGCCGCGTGCTCGACGCCGCCATCGCCCAGGCGCGGGCCGCAGGCGGCCAGGCGTGGGCGCTCACGTTCGATCAGCACCCGCTGGCGATCCTCGACCCGGAGCGGAGGCCGCCGATGCTCACGACGATCGGCCATCGTCTCGACCTGCTTGCCGCGGCCGGCCTCGACGGCTGCCTCATGCTCCCCTTCACGACGCAGCTCGCCGCGCTGCCGCCCGAGGCGTTCCTGGCGCGGATCGCCGACGGCCCGGGCCGGCCGGTCGGCGCCGTCTGCTGCGGCGACAACTGGCGTTTCGGCAACCGCGCGGCCGGTTCGCCGGCGTGGCTGCGCACGCACGGAGGAATCGCCGTGACGGTCGTGCCGCCTGCCGTCCACGAAGGCGCGCCCGTCTCCAGCACGCGCATCCGCGAGGCGATCCGCGCCGGCGAACTCGCCGCCGCCGCCGCCATGCTCGGCCGCCCCTACGCGGTCCGCGAGACGGTCCGCCACGGCCGCGGCATCGCCCGGACGCTCGGCATGGCCACCGCCAACTTCCACCCCGACGCCGAGGTGATGCCGCCCGTCGGCGTCTACGCCGTCCGCTCGGCGATCGGCGACCGCGCCGTGGCCGGCGTAGCCAGCCTCGGCTTCCGTCCCACCTTCGCCGACGCGCGTCCCCCGCAGCCGGTTTTGGAAGTCCACTTCTTCGATTTCGAGGGCGACCTCTACGGCGCCTCCCTGGAAATCGCGTTTATCGCCCGCATCCGCGACGAACGCCGCTTCCCCTCCCCCGAAGCCCTTGCGCGGCAGGTCCGCGACGACGTCGCCGCCGCCCGCGCCCTGCTCGCCGATACACCGTAGCCCCCGCCACGCACGCCGCTTCCGAGTGACAAGGAAACCGCACCCGCCATGCACAATCCCCGCGCCGTCATCCGCTGCTGCAACCTCGGCATGGGCGTCCTTGCCCTCGTCATCAACCTGACCCCTCCGCTTTTCATTCCACTACGCGCAACGTTCGGGCTAACCTACGAGCAACTGGGACGCCTGGTTCTGGCGAACTTCGCCACCCAGGTTTCCTTCGACCTCCTCTGCGGAGCGCTGATCGACCGCCTGCCGCCCAAGCTGTTTGTCCTGGCGGCGAATGGCCTCACCTTCGCCGGCTTGTGGCTCCTTTCCTTCGCCGAGACGCTCTTCCCCGCCGCGCCCTACAACGGTCTGCTGCTGGGGACCATCGTCGCCTCCATGGGCGGGGGCATTCTGGAGCTGACGCTCAGCCCGATCGTCAACGCCGTTCCGTCGCAGCGGAAAACCGCCGACATGAACATGCTCCACGCCTACTACGCCGTGGGGCAGCTGGCCGTGGTGGGGGCGACGGCGCTGGCGGTGGCCGGGGCGCCCGGCCGCTGGCCGTGGGTTGTGCGCGCCTGGTCGCTCTTCCCCCTCGCCTGCGGCCTCTGTTTCGCCGCCGTGCGCATCCCCAAATTCGTCCCCGAAGCGAGCCGGCAGAAGCTGCGCCACCTCATCCGCACCCCTTTCCTGATCACCGCGATCCTCGCCATCGGCCTTTGCGGCGGCGCCGAACTGGTGCTGTCGCAGTGGACCTCGGCCTTCGCCGAAAAAGGACTCGGCATCTCCAAGATCACCGGCGACCTGGTGGGATGCTGCCTATTCGCGGCGATGCTTGGCGCCGGCCGGATCTGGATGGGATTTTCCGGCGAGCGGGTCGACCTGAACCGCATGCTGATCGGCAGTGCTGTGCTGTTGACCGCCTGCTACGTGATCGCCGCACTGGCGCCGCTGCCGGGACTCGCCCTGGCGGCCTGCGCCCTCGGCGGCCTCGGCGCCAGCATCCTCTGGCCGGGAGTACTGGTGCTGTGCGCGCGGCGGTTCCCGTTGGCGGGCGGCTCGATGTTCGCGGCGCTCTCCGCTGCGGGAGACCTCGGCGGCGCGCTTCTGCCGTGGGCTGTCGGCGGCCTGGCCGATGCCGCCAGCGGCTCGCGGCGCTTCCTCGACACCCTTGCCGCGCGCGGCGTCACGCTCACCCCCGACCAGGCCGGACTGCGCGCCGCCTTCTTCGCGGCCGCCCTTTGCCCCCTCCTGGTCGCGCTGCTGCTCCGCCGCCTGAGGCGCCAGGCGGCCAGGGCAGACGCGTAAACATACAGAGGCTCTTGCAAAACCTCCCCCGGCGTAACGGCGGCAGAGGCCTGCCGCCCTCCATTCGCGCGGAATCGCCGACGCTGCGCAGCGACGGGGTTCCGCATTGGCCGCCGGGCAACGTCGGCCCCAGTTGACGCCCATGCGGTCGCATCGCCAGCGACAGGGGCGCGCCCGTTTTCTGCGCCCGTTTTCTGACATGGACACGACGAACGGCGTTTGGTATTGTTCCTACAATATTCTCATTTGTGCAACCAAAGGGGGCTCCATGAACCGGCTATCTTTTGCCATGTTGTCGGCGCTGGCGCTGTGCGCGGGTTTGCCGCGGGGAGCGCTGTCCGAGACGCGGACATGGGACGGCTCCGTCTCGTCCGACTGGTTCGACGCGGAAAACTGGAGCGGGGAAGCCGTTCCTGCGGCGGGCGACGACGTGACCATCGGCGCGGGCACGGCGCTGCTGACCAACTCCACGCCGGCGCTGGCTTCGCTCACCCTCACCGGCACGCTGGTCTTCTCCAACTGGAACACAACCCTCTCGG
>CAYVKQ010000421.1:0-2820 GCA_964451945.1 uncultured Lentisphaerales bacterium | reverse complement strand
CTCACGCCCCCCTGCAAATCGAGGCCGAGGCGGATTTTCTCCCTGGGCGGCGTCACCACATAGACCGAAAACACCGTGATGATCGCCAACAACAGCCACTTCCACACCGCATGCTTGCCGCTCATATCCGTTCACTCCGTGCTCTTCAGGTTGCGGGCGCCGGACGCGGCGCCCGTAAAAAGGGGGGGGCTGCCGCGGTCAGGCGGGATCGGCCTTGACCGTGTCGCCCTCGGAAAGGGTCTTGGTGATCGCGCCGCGGGCGACCTCGACGACCACGCCGTTGGCGATCTCGATCAGGAAGGTGTGCTCCTTGCACTCGGTCACCTTGCCGATGAAGCCGCCGCCGAAGACGACCCGCTGGCCGGCGCGCAGCTCGGCGATCTGCCGCTGGCGCTCCTTCTCCTTGCGCTGCTGCGGGCGGATCATCATGAAATAGAAAATGCCGAAGATCAGAATCATCGGCACGAGCATGCCGAAGGGGCTCCCCTGCTGGGCGGGGGCCTGTGCGAGCATCATCATTGGATCCATAGCGTCACTTTTCTGCGGGGTCTCCCCGCCTGTCGCCGGCTCAGCCGGCAGTTGTTGGCGGCGTCGGCGCTCCCGCCGGCCGCAGCCGGGCGGCGCAGTCGCGGCGCCACGCCTCGAACGCGCCGGCCTGTATCGCGGCGCGCATCTCGCGCATCGTCTCCAGATAGCGGTGCACGTTGTGAAGGGTCAGCAACCGCACACCCAGAATCTCGTTCACATTCAGCAGGTGGCGGACGTAGGCCCGGCTGAAGGTGCGGCAGCAATAGCAGCCGCAACCCTCCTCCACCGGCCGCGTGTCGTCCTTGCAGGCGCCCGCCTTGACCGGATAGAACCCGCGCGCCGTGAACGCCGAGCCGTTCCGCGCGTGCCGCGTGGGCATCACGCAGTCGAACAGGTCGACGCCACGCGCCACCGCCTCCGCCATCTGCCACATGTCGCCCAGCCCCATCACGTAGCGGGGCCGCGCGGCCGGCAGCAGGCGGACGCCGTCCTCCACCTCCTGCAGCAGGACAGGCTCCGGTTCGCCCACGCTGACGCCGCCGACCGCATAGCCGTCGAAGCCGATCGCCGTCAGCCCGCGCGCGCACCGTTCCCGCAGCTCCCGGAACTCGCCGCCCTGGACGATGCCAAAGACGAGCTGCCCCGGGGCGCGGGCCTGTTCCGCACATAAGCCCGCCCATAATAGGGTCTTGTCGACCGCCTGACAAGCCGATTGTGCCGGACAGGGGTAGGGGGGGCACTCGTCGAAACACATGGCGATGTCGGAGCCGAGGAGCCGCTGGGCCGCCATCGCCTCGACCGGGCCGAGGAAAAGGCGGCTGCCGTCGACATGCGACTGAAACGTCACGCCGTCTTCGCCGACCTTGCGCAACCCGGCCAGACTGAAGACCTGGAACCCGCCGCTGTCGGTGAGGATCGGGCCGTTCCACCCCATGAAGCGGTGAAGGCCGCCGCAGGCGGCGATCACCTCCATCCCGGGCCGGACGATCAGGTGGTAGGTGTTGCTGAGGATGACCTGCGCGCCGGCGGCCGTCAGGTCGCGAGGCTCCAGGCATTTGACCGTCGCCTGCGTCCCCACCGGCATGAACGCCGGCGTCTCGACCGGTCCGTGCGCGGTGTGCAGGATGCCCGCCCTCGCGGCGCTGTGCCGGTCGGCGGCGACGATGTCGAAGGTCCCCGGCGGCGGGGCCGCGCACGGCTCACCCATCCATCCCGCCTTTCGCGCAAACGTTCATGGACGTGAATCGGATCGCGTCCCGTTTCGTGACTTTCGTGTGTTTCGTGTGTTTCGTGGGTAATTCCAGTTGCGGTGCGGTGTCGCGTGAGTCTTATACACCAAAGCGGCGGGAAACTCAACAGGCGAACCCGCTTTTTTCTGGTACGACGCCCGAACCCGCGATACACTGAATTTCAACATGCAACCCCTCCTTCCAAAGATCATCCAAGGCGGTATGGGCGTCGGTGTCTCGCACTGGCGCCTGGCGCAGACCGTCTCCAGGCTGGGCCAACTGGGTGTCGTCTCCGGCACGGCGCTCGACCTCGTCGTGGCGCGGCGGCTGCAGAACGGCGACCCGGAGGGCCACATCCGCCGGGCGCTCGCCCATTTCACCTTTCCCAAGATGGCGCAGCGGGTGCTCGACACCTTCTTCGTCCCCGGCGGCAAGGAGCCCGGCGCACCGTACAGGGCGATCGCGCAGCCGCAGGTGCACGGAAAGCGGGCGTTCGACGAGCTCTGCATCGTCTCGAATTTCGTCGAGGTCTTCCTGGCGCGCGAAGGGCACGGCGGACCGGTTGGGATCAACTATCTCGAGAAAATCCAACTGCCGCACCTTCCCTCGCTCTACGGCGCCATGCTGGCGGGCGTGGCGGTGGTCATCGTGGGCGCGGGGATCGCGATCGAGATGCCGGCCGTCCTCGACGCGCTGGCCGGGCACCGGGCCGCGTCGTACCCCGCGCACGTGCAGGGGGCGACAGGCGAAGCCGCGTTGCGGAGCGTCTTCGATCCCGCCGCCTACCGCGGGGAGGCCCCGGACGGCCCGCCGCTGCCCCGGCCCGCCTTTTTCCCGATCGTTTCCTCCGACGCCCTGGCCTCCATTTTCGTGCGCAAGGCCAGGGGCCGGATCGACGGTTTCATCGTCGAAACGCCCGTGGCGGGCGGACACAACGCACCGCCGCGGGGGGCTTCCCGTCTGGCTCCCGACGGGCAGCCGGTCTACGGCCCGCGCGACATCACCGACCTGGCGGCGATGCGTGCCCTGGGGCTGCCGTTCTGGCTGGGCGGGGACTACGGTT